>CAKTGW010000029.1 GCA_934561725.1 uncultured Oscillospiraceae bacterium | reverse complement strand
GCTATAAGGAGCTCAAGAGCGACAACACCAATCTGGCCATACTCTGCTCCCACAACTTCTCCGTCCCCTTCAATCAGCCTATTGAATACGCGCAGAAGGTCGGTGAACTCACGAATATGCTGGGTGCTGGACATATTCTCGTCCAGCGCTTCGGTGATATTCTGGACGGTAAACGCACCTGGGAGAAAGAACTGAGCCAGTCCAACCTCCGCCCCACGCTTCCCGATGCCGTGGCCGGTGATATCACTGCTGCCATGCCCTACCGTGCAATGACCAATATCATCAACTTTATTCAGGCCATGGATCAAGTTGTCCCCGGCTTTGCCTCTTATGAGACACTGCTCTATTCTCCTGAGCTGAAGTTCTACTCTAACCGCATCAAAATGGACGCCGACTTCAACACCAATGTGCAGGGCCTGCACTGCCTTGGCGACTCCTCCGGCTGGACCAGAGGTCTGATGATGAGCTCTGTTATGGGCGTATTAATGGGCCGCCATCTGGTGTGATCCCGACATAAGCTATTTCCATTTCCCCGCTTCTGCCCCGTGTGCAGAAGCGGGGAAATTTTTTACTCGCCTCTTGACAAATGTCTTAGCCGCATATATACTAACTGTACTAGCACAGCTAATACAGTTGTCAGTAACGTGAGGTGAACAGGATGCTCAACATCAATTACCGCGACGGACGTCCGGTATATGCACAAATCAAGGATGAGCTGCGCCTGCTTATCGTGACCGGTGCGGTAGAGCCAAACGGAAAAATGCCCTCAGTACGGGAGCTGGCACAAGAGCTGGCGATCAATCCCAACACCATTCAGCGCGCTTACCGCGAACTGGAAAATGAGGGATATATCTATTCTGTACCGGGCAAGGGCAGCTTCGCCGGAGAAAACCGCGAGGTTGACGACAGCCGGCGCAGCGATCTGCTGCGGCAGTTTGACGAAGCCGTACGCGAGCTCTCCTATCTGGGCTATAACGGCGATATGCTCTGCCAGCGCATCAAAGAGGGGGTTAAACAATGATTTCGGTTCTGAATGTTTCCAAGAGCTTTGAAGGGACGCAAGCCCTGGATGAGCTGACAATGACCGTACCAAAGGGCGCCATTTACGGTCTGGTCGGCCCGAACGGCAGCGGCAAAAGCACTGTGATTCGGCACATATGCGGCGTATACCGGCCGGACAGCGGAAAGATACTGGTAGACGGCATTCCGGTATATGAAAATGCCGCTGTAAAATCCCGGATGTTTGTGATCCCGGACGACGGCTACTATTTCATGCAGGCCTCTGTTCGGGATATGATGCACTTTTACAAGGACATCTATCCCAGCTTTGACACGGCACGCTTTGAAAAGCTGCGGGATGTATTCAAGCTGGACGAAAAGCGTCCCATCCGCAAAATGAGCAAGGGCATGCAGAAGCAGGCCGCCTTTTGGCTGGCCATCTGCCTGAAACCGGAGATCCTGATCCTGGATGAGCCCGTAGACGGTCTGGACCCGGTCATGCGCCGGCAGGTCTGGGGTCTGCTCATGAGCGATGTGGCTGAGCGCGAGACCACTGTTCTGGTGGCGTCCCACAATCTGCGCGAGCTGGAGGACGTCTGCGACCATGTGGGTATCCTTTCCAAAGGCCGCGTGCTCATTGAGCGCAGTCTGACTGAGCTGCAGGAGGGAATCAAAAAGCTTCAGTTTGTCCCCGGTGAATCCGGCCAACTGCCCGAAGGACTGGAGATCCTGCACCACAGCGCCGCAGGCCGTATGCATACGCTGATCGTGCGGGGTTCCTCTGAGGATATACTCAGCCGTGCGGCAGCGGCCGGCCCCGTATACTCCGAGGAAATTCCCCTTACCCTGGAAGAAATCTTCATTTACGAATTGGGAGGTGCCGACTATGCAGTCAAAGACATCATTCTTTAGTCCGGCAATCTTTAAGAAAACTCTCAGCCGCTTTTATCTGCTGGCTATCCTGTATCTGGCAGCCCAGTGCATTGTCCTTCCCCTGTTTCTGCGCACCCATCTGATTGGCTGCGGAGATCTCGACTACGCTGACCGTATGCGCTATGCCATAGAAACCATATATCTAAGCACGCAGCTTGCCTGCATAATTGCCTTCTGCGGTGCGGCCGTCAGTGCCATGGCCGTATTCAGCTATCTCTATTCTGCCCGCAGCGCCAATATGATGGCCGCACTTCCCATCCGGCGCGAGAACATGTTCCTTTCCTGCTGCACCTCTGTTTATGCGGTGGTCATCGTCTCAAACCTGATTGCCGTTGCTTTGGCCCTGCTGCTGACCATGCCCATGGGACTGATGCTGGGCAAATGGCTGATCCAGTGGCTGTTCATCGTCCTGGGACAGTTTACGCTCTTCTTCGGTATCGCCGTATTCAGCGCACACCTGACCGGAAATATTCTGGCCATGCCCGCTCTGTATCTGGTTCTCAACCTGGCCGCTTTTGTCTTTGGCCTCCTTGTCAGCGCCATCGGGGACCTTCTCCTGTTCGGCGTTCAGCTGTCTCTCCCGGATTTCATCCTGCTTCTTTCTCCCGTCGTCTGGCTTAACTCCCACTCTGCATACAGCTATACCGACGGCCTCGATACGCTGGACTATACTCAGTGCTCCTATGCCTTTACGCCTGAGCTGATCGCATATACTCTGGTCGGTGCTGCACTGCTGATCGCAGCGCTGCTGCTCTACCGCAAGCGGGCCATGGAAACAGCCGGAGATGTGATCTCCGTGCGCATCCTTCGCCCTGTGTTCAAGCTGCTCTTCACCTTGGGCTTCGGTCTGGTCGGCGGTATCACCTTTTTCACCACCTTCCTTTATTACTACAGCAACAGCAAACACACCACATCGGTCCAGCTGCTGGGCAGCACAGCCGTATGTACTCTGGTCGGATATATTCTCTCCGAGATGATCATACGCAAGAGCACCACGCGCCTGCCCATGAAGAAGTTGGCCGTTCCGGCACTGATCCTTACCCTGCTCGTGACCGGTACGCTCTGGTGCCTGGATGCTGACGTTTTTGGAATGGAACGCTATGTCCCCGCTCCCGAGGACATCCAAGAGGTGCAGGTATCCACAGCAGGCGCCTCACTGACCTTTACGGATACCGAAAACATCGGCTGGGTCACTGCGCTCCACCACACCGTGCTGGATAACCGCGAGAGAAACGAGCGCGACGGCTCCTTTGAGTTTTCGCTGACTTTGCAGTACGAACTCAAAAACGGCCGCCAGGTGCAGCGAAATTATGATATCCGCACCGATGATATCGATACCACTATCCCTGAGGCAGAAATAGCCAATACTATTTTCAATTCTCCGGATGGTATTCTGGCCCGCAAGCAGCCCTCTGTTCCCGTAACTGAATCAAACATTGCAGACGCCCAGGTGCAGATCAGCAGTCCCGACGGTATCTTCAGCGAACAGAGTCTGACCGCTCAGGAGGCCTATGAGCTGTATACACAGTGCATTTATCCCGATATGAAGGACGGACACATCGGCCTGGTCAACATTGGCGCCTCAAATGCAGCGCTGTTTTATCCCAATCAGATCGAGATCTGGTTCTACGGCATGACAGAGCCCAAGGGCGATCAGCCCGCCGCAGTTGAATCCGTTTACTTCTATACTTATCCCACCACACTCTCCAGCCGCACCAACGCCTGGCTGGAAGCCCATAACATCACATTGGATGACAGCTTTCTCAGTACAAGCTGGTAAACAAAAAAGGCTCCTCTTAAGCCTTCTTATTCCGTGCTCAAAGCCTCCCCTGTGCAAGGGGAGGTGGATCGGTGCAAGCTGATCCGGAGGGGTTGCCGTCTCTGCAAACCATGCAGAAAAGCCCCAGAACTGTATAGCTGTTTCAGCCAACAGTTCCGGGGTCCATGTTATCAGGATACTATTTTTATAAACTCCCCGGATATGTACATCCGGGGAGTTTTTCTATGCCGTGCGGCGGACCTCCAGATAATAGTGCTGTTCTGCGGCCGGATCCAATTGCACCTGCAGGATACCCCGGGCCGGATCCAGTCCCAGATTCTGCCGGACGATGGTGCAGAGCTCAAAATGCTCCACACCCACGCTCTGGCTGTCCAACTGGATCTTTCCCGACACGGCCAGAAGGTCATAGCCATAAACGCCGCGGTTCTCTGTTTGGGCACAGCTGTAGTCAAAGCTTGCCTCCTTCCGCAAGGTGATAAGGATCTCATCCCCCTCTGCCGCCCGGATCGGAACCATCAGATAAAAGACTCTCTGTACGCCCATGGTCTGGGAGAATACACTCTCCAAATCGTTTATCTGCTCTCTATACCGTTCAATATTGGCGCAGACCGTATTATAAAATGCGTTATACTCTGCGCCTGCCGCTTCCATCTGCTCATATTGCGGCTGTTCGCTCTGATAATATCCGATCGTCTCATTCAGGACGGCCCCCAGCGTAGTCTCTTCCCGCCGGATATTGCCCGAAAAGCCTTCCATCTCATTGCCCGCTTCGCAGCCGCCGCTGCGGTATCCGCTGATGCTGATAGAGCCGATATCCTGCCCGATCACGATCAGTATATGGGGCTGAGTCCGCCAGCGGGCAGAACCCACGGAGGTATTCTGCTGCATTGTGCCCGTCTCACGGTCATATACCGCGCCGCTGAAGCCATAGGAAAGCACCTGCGTTTCCTGATAGTCCACAGCAAAGTTCAGTGCCAGAGTGGGATTTAACGCATTCTCCGACTCATCCGGCGCACTGATATCTGTCAGCCGATAGACGATCACAGGCATATCGGTCAGATCTTTTTGGCCGGTCATGACACTCTCACTCTCGCCGCTCTCATACACATTCAGGCAATCCTGCCAGCCAGCCGACTCCGTCTCTGTTCCTGCATAGAGCGTGCCATCCAACTGCCGGCCGTTTTGCTGCAAAACAGGGCTCAACTCTTTCAGATCCCGGAAGCTGGACACAAAGGGATAAACCAGCGTATACTCCCCTGTCCCGGAGAGCGTATATTTATCCCGCAGCAGCACATCGTTGCTGGTCCTCTCATAGCCGCCTGCCGGAAACCATTCCTCATATTGCGCCCTGGCCTCTGCACGTTCGGCCTCCGTTGCCTCCGGAGACAGTTCAGTCATCATGTCATCAATGCTGTACCACACCGGCTGCCAGGGTGAAAAATCCCAAATCAGTTCTCTCTGTGCAGTCAAGCCCTCTTCCAGCGCCGACAACGGAAAGGCAGGCCCGGCATAGGACATAAACTCGGTGCTTCCATCCGAGCCTCTGCCGTTTGACTCCAAATCGTTACCGTTGTTTCCGGCGCTGCCGCCCATGCGCGGCAGCAGCCCTACTGCAAGTGCCAACACTGCTGCCATAGCCGTTAACGGCACCCACCAGTGGCGCCGGCGAGGCGCCTCGGCCGCCAGATTTTTATCCGAAATATCGGTCAATGCCTCAAAAATATCCTCTGCCCTCATACAGAAAATCCCTCCTTTTCAAGCCACGCCCCCAAGGACAGACGCAGACGGTGCAACCTTTGCGCACAGCCTCTGTGTCCAATGGCGCGCTGTATGTCCTTCACTGCGTCACCATACCAGTAACGGCGGAGAAACAGATAGCGATCCATGTTGCTCTGCCGGGAGAGCCATGCGTCTATACTGCGCGTCAGCTCCCGCATTTCCGCAGCCGAGACCGGGTCTCCGGAAGAGGCATGCAGGCACTCCCCCAGTTCTGACAGCAGCTCTTCTGTCTGTCCGCCGCCGCGTTTTTCCGCTCTGTTGCGGCGCCAGCGGCTGATGGACTGGTTGCGCACGATCTTTGCCAGAAAGGCGCGAAAATTCAATGGTCGCTGCGGCGGGATACTGTTCCACACCCTGTGATAGCTGTCTGCAACGCACTCCTCCGCATCCTGAAAGATATTCAGGATCTGCAGAGCCAGATTTCTGCAGAGCGCACCGTATTTTCTGTCCGTTTCACGGATAGCCTGTTCATCCCGGGCAAAATACAGCCCAATGATCTCGTTATTCTCCATAGCCGCTCCTTTCATTTGAAAGTACTTTCATCTGCTATGACGCAGGAAGATGAAAAATATCATGAAAAGGAAAACAATTTATAAAAAAAGCCCGCCAAAGGCGGGCTTTTTCGGTATGTACTCAGTCCTTTACGCTGCCGTCAGCATTGAACACGGGCAGCTTCTGCAGGAAAATGATATCATCCCTGTCTGCTGCGGCGCCTTCGGCCAGAATGGCCATCTTTCCGGCAATGATCGCGCCGGCTTCGTTGACCAGCTCTTCCATAGCACGGAGGCTCTCGCCGGTAGAGATCACATCATCCAGAATGAGGACACGCTTGCCGCGGAGCAGCTCCGCATCATGGGCATCCAGTACCAAATGCTGGACTTTATCTGTGGTAATACTCTTCACATCCACTTCGAAGGTACCCTGCATATAGAGCTTGGAACCCTTACGGGCCAGAAAATATTTTTCTGCGCCGGACTGGCGTGCCATTTCATAGAGCAGAGGGATGCTTTTTGCTTCAGGTGCAATGAGGTAGTCATATTCCGGAGCTCTCTTGAGCAATTCTGCTGCGCAGTGGACGGTAAGCTCGACGTCGCCAAAAATAACAAAGGCGCCGATGTAGAGATCGTCGTTAACGCGGCAGAGCGGCAGTTCCCGCTTTAACCCGGCGACGTCTATCTCATAGGTAAGCATGATTTAAAATCCTCCCAAAGTTTGCCTTTCGGCTGTTTTTAGTGAAGCACACTGACTTTGATTATATCCATATTTATATGAAAAATCAATACCTGCGCCAGATGCTTTACAGAAAATTCGCCCGGTTTTGCTCAGTCCAGATGTTCCATGGGCAGCCCGGACAGGCGGCGGCGGAGCAGATCAAAGGCATTGTTTGCCGCGGCCAGCCTTACTCTGGCCCGGGTCTTGCCCAGCGTAAACATACGGCAGTACACACCCTGTGCATCTGCCAGAGAAATGAACACATCGCCCACCTCATGGCGGCCGTCCGTATCCGGCCCGGCCACGCCGGTAATGCCGATCCCTATATCCGTACCCAGCTTTTCCCGGACCTTACAGGCCATTTCTACAGCCACCTCATAGCTGACAGCGCCCTTTTCTGCGATCAGCTCCGCATCGATCCCCAACAGGGCGGCCTTAGCCATATCGGAATAGACCGTCACGCCGCCGGGAAACACACCGGAAGCCCCCGGCAGATCCGTAATACGTTTGGCCATAAAGCCGCCTGTGCAGCTTTCCGCCACAGAAAAGGTAACATTTTTCTCCTTCAGCAGTCCAAAAACAGCTTCTTCCAGACTGTCTGCATCCACACCGTAGATATAATCGCCGATCACGCCCCGAACCCGTTCGATCACAGGGACCATCATTGCTTCAGCCTTGGCCTCTGTAGGTGCCTTGGCCGTTACGCGCAGCATGCACTCCCCCTCCTTGGCATAAGGCGCCAGGGTGGGGTTGGTCAGTTCGTTCATCAGTTCCCGGAGCTTGAACTCCACAGCGGATTCTCCCAGGCCGAAAATACGCAGGTTATGCGATACGATCGTCTCATCACTGAGTCCGCGCAGATAGGGCATTGCACAGTGACGGAACATGGCATTGCACTCCCGGGGCGGCCCCGGCAGCATCAGTACGATATTTTTTCCGGACTTAAAGGCGCAGCCCGGTGCTGTTCCCCAGAGGTTCTGGAACACTGTGCAGCCCACAGGCAGGTAAGCCTGCTGAAGATTATTGTCCGTCATGGGCTTATTCAGTACGGCAAAGTGCCGGCGCATACGATCTGCCGCCTCCTGATTGAATTCCAGCTCCAGTCCAAAGCAGGCAGCCAAAGTCTGTTTGGTCAGGTCATCACAGGTGGGACCCAAGCCGCCTGTAGTAATGATAATATCCGCTCTCTCCCGGGCAATATCCACCACCTGACGCAGACGCTGGGGATTATCCCCTACCACGCTGTGCCAGTAAACATTGATCCCCAGCTCTGAGAGCATGACAGAGATATCCCGTGCATTCGTATTGACAATATTACCCAGCAGCAGCTCTGTGCCGACACCCAGGATCTCCGCAGTATACACATGACTCATGGCAGTAATTTCACCCTTTCAATATTCCGGAAGGCCTCTTCTGTCAGCGCCTCCACATCCAGCGCCTTTTCAGCCTCAAGGATCTCATCCAGATGCGGCTTTGTGCGGGGGTGGCGCGGAGTAAAGAC
>CAKTGW010000028.1 GCA_934561725.1 uncultured Oscillospiraceae bacterium | reverse complement strand
AATATGCCCTTGCCTTTGAGACCCATGTGATCGCCTATGACCCCTTTGTGACCCAGGATCAGGCTCCCGCCGGAGTGACTATGATGAGCCGGGATGAGGTCCTGAAAACCGCCGATTTTATTTCTCTGCATCTGCCCGCTCTGCCTGAAACGCACCACAGCATCGGCCAGGCCGAATTTGAAATGATGAAGCCCACCGCCTATTTCATCAACTGCGCCCGCGGCAGCATCGTAGACGAGGCTGCTCTGATTTCCGCCCTGCAAAACCACAGTATTGCCGGCGCCGGAATCGACGTGTTTGAGACCGAACCCCCTGCAAGTGATAATCCGCTGCTGTATATGTACAACGTCGTCTGCTCGCCGCATCTGGCCGGTGCAACAAAAGACGCAAACGACCGCATGGGGCTCCACGCTGCCCAGGGCATTCATGAGGTGCTGAGCGGCCAGAAGCCCACCTGGCCTGTAAACAAGCTTGATAAATAGGAGGAAAATAAAATGATCACCAAGGAACAGCTGGAAGCCATCCGCAAATACGATGTCCCTACCGTATGCAACGCCCTGGAGTGCTTTGGCGTAATGAGTCGCACAGACGGATATATCTCCGGTGAAAATATCAAGGAGATCGTCCCCGTAGCCGGCGGCCCCATGATAGGCTTTGCCGCTACTGCCAAATATTCTACCGCCAATCAGGCGCGCAAGGGCTATGTCAATAACGATGCCGGCTATTACCAGCATGTAAAAGACATGCTGGAGCCGACCATCGCCGTACAGCAGGATGTGGATAAGCACATGGTCTCCGCTATCTGGGGCGAGGTCAATCTGCACATCCACAAGCTGCTGGGCTGTGTGGGAACCCTCACCAACGGCGGCGTCCGGGACAATGAAGCCGCCCGTGAAAATAATTTTGGTTACTATGCTCCCTGCTCCAATCCCAGTCACGGCTACTATCATCTGGTAGATTTCGGTACACCTGTTGAGATCTTTGGCCTTACCATTCATCCGGGCGATATCGTTATGGCCGACGAGCACGGTGCCGTTATCATTCCCCCTGCGGTCGTCCCCTATCTGCCGGAAGCCTGTGAAGCAATGACGGTTGCTGAATATCCCGTCCTGGAGCCCGCCCGCGAGGCGCTCAGGTCTGGACGCGATGTCTCTGTTGCAGAAATCATCGCCTGGAAAAAGGATATGGCTGCCAAGCGCAAAGAATATACTCCCCCCGTTATAGACTGAAGCGAATCCGTAAAGATCCACGATCCCGGGGCTCCGCTTCTTTCCGGCGGAGCCCGATGATTCAAGGAGGCACGTTATGGCAACAATAGGCGACATGCTTGCAGGCGTAAAGATCCCGCAGGTCGTAAAAGTCCGTCAGAAATTTGATGATACAGTTCTTGAAAACTATCCAGCTGTTTTAATGGAGCGCCTGCGCGCCAAAGATATCGACATTCGCCCCGGACAGCGCATATGCATCACCGGCGGAAGCCGCGGCATCGTCGGCTATCAGGAGCTGATGCGCACCATCGTTGCATTTGTTAAGGAAAAAGGCGCCCATCCATTTATCGTCCCCGCAATGGGTAGTCACGGCGGTGCCACCGCCGAGGGACAGAGAGCCATTCTCGCGCATCTCGGGATCACCGAAGAGCTGGTCGGCGCACCGGTCATCTCGTCCATGGAAACCGTGCAGATTGGCGAGACCGAATTGGGGCTGCCTGTCTATATCGATAAAAACGCTTATGAGGCCGATGGTCTAATCCTCTTCAACCGTGTCAAGACTCACACCTCTATCCGCGGCCCGCACCAGAGCGGACTGGTCAAAATGATGGCCATCGGTCTGGCAAAACACAAGGGCGCATCGTTTACGCACAAGCTGGGCGTAAACAACCTGCCCCAGAATATCATCCGCGTCGGTAAGGTCGGCGTAGAGAAGCTGAAGATCGTAGCCGGTGTTGCCACCATAGAAAACGGATACAATGGGCTGGCCGATGTATATGTACTCAAAAAGGAAGAGATTTTTGAAAAGGAGCCTGATATCTTAAAACGGGCTACCGCCATGGTACCCGAGATCCTTCTGAAGGAGATCGATGCGCTGGTCGTCACCGAATTCGGCAAGGAAATCAGCGGAAACGGTGTCGATCCGGCCGTAGTGGGACGGCCCACGAACAATCTGCCGAACCCCGGCCCCACGGTACACGCTTTCGGCGTTCTGCGGCTTACCCCGTCCAGCGAGGGAAATGCATCCGGCATCGGCCTGTGCGACTTTATCCCCAGAAAGCTTCGGGACGAGATCGACGAGCCTGCCATGTACGTCAACTGTGCCACCGGAAACAACGTAAAGCTTGCCCGTATTCCGTTGACTGTGGACACCGAGGAGCAGGTGGTCAAAGGCTGTATCATGACCAGTACCAAGCCGGATCCGAATGACGCCAAATTTGTCATCATACGCAGCACCAAATATCTGGATGAGGTATATATGTCCCGAGCCGCTGTGGAGGCCGCCGACCAGTCCCGTATCGAGGTTATTGGCAACTATTTTGACCTAAAATTTGATGAGCACGGCGTCATGCAGCTATATAACTGAGCAAAGGAGAATACGAAATGGAAAAGCAAATGCGCGGTATTTATACGATTCCTCCCGTTGTCTATCACGACGATCTCACCGTTGACTGTGAGGCTACCCGCCGGGCCGTGCGTTTTTGTCTGGATTGCGGAAGTCACGGTATTGTTATGCCTGTATACGCTTCCGAGTACTTTGTGCTCAATCCCGACGAACGAAAAGCCGTTCTCGAGGCAACGGTAAAGGAGGTTAACGGCAAAGTCCCCGTTGTTGCCGGCGTATCCGCCGGTTATGTGGCTGAGGCCGTAGATCTGGCCCAGCATGCACAAAGCTGTGGTGTAGATGCCGTTATTGCCGCTCCGCCTCACATTGTCAAAGTGAGTATGAGTGAGCTGAAGGACTATTATCGCCAGATCAACGATGCGATAAGCATCCCCATCTTCATCCAGAATCTGTTCCCGCCTCTTGGTACACCCATGACTGTAGAGTACATGCTAGACATGGTAAATACCATGGAAAATGTCAACTATGTCAAGGAAGAGACTCCCCGCTCCCAGTACATCATTCTTGAGCTCAGCGAATACATGAAAGCGCATCCAGAGACCTCACTCAAGGGAGTCATGGCCGGTAACGGCGCCAGGAACCTCATCAGTGAATATACGCGCGGCGCCTGCGGCACCATGCCGCCTGCGCAGTTTGCCGATCTTGCCGTTGCAGTCTGGAATTTGCTGGAAGCCGGAAAAATCGATGAAGCCATGGCCGTACATGCTCAGTGCCTGCCAGCGTTTATTTACGGCGGAACCTACGGCGTCGGCTGCTACAAGTATATTTTGACGCAACGCGGACTGGACATCAATCCCATCTGCCGTCCTGCAAACTGGCCTGTACTGGACGCGCATGCGAAAGAAGAATTGCAGAAAGTCTTTCGGCTTGTCTCTCCTCTGCTGAAAGTACACTATTAAGCTAAAAGAGGGCAGCAATTATGAAAAAAGAGACCATGACAGGCTATGAACGGGTAATGGCCGTATTCCACGGAGAACAGCCTGATCGCACACCTCTTATCTGTCCCACCTCCATTGCAAATGTAGAGTGCATGGAGCTCTGCGGTGCAAAATTTCCAGAGGTACATACTGACGGCCGGAAAATGGCCGAGCTAGCCATGACCGGGCACGATATTCTGGGCTTCGACAGCGTATTCTGCTACTATGGCGTTCAGAATGAGGCCGCAGCCTATGGCGCTGTGATCGACTGGGGAAAAATCGACGAGATGCCCAAGCAGAAAAAGCATGCTCTGGAAGATCCGGAGGACTTCAGCATCCCGGATGATATCTATGAGCGCCCCCCTATGAAAGCAATTCTGGATGCCCTGCAAATCCTGAAAAATAAATACAATGGCAAGGTCGCTGTGATCGGTAAGGTCATGGGTCCATGGACGCTGAGCTATAATCTGTATGGCACACAGGAATTCCTGATGGAGACGATTTTGGATCCCGACCGCGCCCGCGCATTCCTCAATGCTTTTAAAGAGGCCTCTCTTGATTTTGCCTTCAAGCAGGTGGAGGCCGGAGCTGACATCATCATGTGGGCCGATCATGCCACTGGGAATCTGGTCAGCGCAGCCGGATACGAGGAATTTCTGTTCCCTCTGCACAAAGAGCTGACCCGGCGTTTTCATGAGAGATATCCAAGTGTTCCTCTTATTCTCCACACCTGCGGCAAAACCGCAGACCGCCTGCATCTGTTCCGTGACACCGGTTTTGATGCCTTCCATTTTGACAGCGTGAACGATCCCGCCCAGCTTACAGCCATTGCCGGAGACAAAATCATCCTGACCGGCGGTGTAAATAACCCCAGAGTCCTGCTTGAGGGTACGCCGGAGGATGTTCGTCAGAACGTGATCCATCTGCTGGACAACGGCATCAAGCTCATTTCCCCTGAATGCGCCATTCCCTGCCGCGTTCCCAATGCAAATCTGCTGGCCATACGCAGGACTATACGGGAATACGAAAACATTTTTGATGAATAACTCTGCCTGCGCATGCAAAAGAGCCGCCCATACGGGCGGCTCTTTTATTCATATCCACATGATTGCAGGCCTTATATCCGCTCCTCGATGGGGATGTATTCCGAGCTTTTGACCGCAGCACGATATGCCGGGCGCATAATGCGCTTGGAGGTGACCACCTCTTCAATGCGGTGTGCACACCAGCCGGAGATCCTAGAAATGGCAAACAAAGGCGTAAACAGCTCATCAGGAATACCCAGCATCCGGATAACGAAGCCGGAATAAAGGTCTATATTAGCGCAGATGGGAGACTCCAGTCCCTTGCGCTCCACGATCAGCTGTGTGCCGTTGCGCTCAATGGAACGGAGATATCCATAGTCCTCCATGGCATTCTTGCGGATAGCCATTCCTTTGGCATATTCCTTGATCAGCTCCGCACGAGGATCCGAGAGGGTATAGACTGCATGGCCCAGACCATAGATCTTGCCTGAACCGTCGCCGGCCTTCTTATCCAGGATCTGGTTCAGGAAGTCCCGCATGGCACCGTCATTTCCCGGATCCGGCACGTTGGCCTTTATAGTCTCAAACATTGCCCGAACCTTGGAGTTTGCACCGCCGTGAAGCGGTCCCTTCAGAGAGGAGACTGCCCCGGCAATGGCGCTGTAGGTATCCGTTCCGCTGGAAGCCAGCGCCCGGCAGACAAACGCACTGTTATTACCGCCGCCATGCTCGGCATGAAGCATCATCATCACGTCCAGAAGATGGGCCTCTTCGGCAGTATAGCTCTTATCATGACGAAGCATACGCAGGAAATTCTCCGCTACGGAGAGTTCCTCCTTGGGATAGTGGATATACAGGCTCTTATTATCATAATGGTGGCGCTTGGCCGCATAGGCATTTGCAACTATGATGGGAAAGCGCGCGATCAGCTCAATAGACTGGCGAAGCATATTTTCCAGACTGGTATCATCCGGATTCTGGTCATAGGAATACAGCGCCAGCACACTGCGGGCCAGCTTATTCATAACGTCCCGGCTGGGCGCCTTGAGGATCATATCCTCATTAAAATTATGCGGCAGCTGGCGGGCACGGCTCAGCAGGGAATCAAACTGCTCAAATTCGCTGACCGTAGGCAGCTTGCCCATCAGCAGCAGATAGGCCACTTCCTCATAACCAAAGGTATTGTTCGCAATATGGGCATTGACAATATCCACAACATTGATTCCGCGGTAATACAGACGGCCGGGTACGGGGATAATCTCACCGTCTTCTATATTATAGCCGATAACGCGTCCGATCTTGGTAACGCCGGCCATCACGCCGGTGCCGTCAGAGTTACGCAGGCCGCGCTTGACCTTATCCGTAAAGTACTTTTCCGGGATCGTATACGCCTTGATCACACGCTCATGCAGCTCAGGGCTGAAGTATTCGCTGGGATTCAGTTCTGTCATACTCCTCCACATCCTTGCTTTTGGATTGTATTTAGCTATCATTATAAAGTGTTTGCATGAAAAACGCAAGTATAAATCAAATTTCAGCCAAAACAGAGACGTTAACGGGTTTTGTCGGCAAATATTCGTGTAAAAATGCAAGTTCACATCAAAAACTTGCACGTTTTTGCCCTTGCACTCTGACATTTTTATGATATACTTTTGTTATTACTGGAGTCTGCCATCTGTGTACAGGAGCAAGCACCGTTTTAACGGGTGCAAACACGCTGACCGGCGTGTTTGCTTTTGTTCTCCGATGGCATCCGAAATTTCAAATAAGCGAGTGATAATCATGCTAAAGCTGCATTCCGGTCCCGTGCTCTGGCAAGGAGGCCGCCCTGTTCCCGCCCCCGATGCCGACGAAGCCGGCCGTGAAAAAACGATTGCCTACCGCATTCTCCGCGCACACGACAAGAGCACAGACCGCTCCAAAATGTGCATCCGGTTCGACAGTCTGATCTCTCACGACATCACCTATGTGGGCATTATTCAAACTGCCCGCGCCTCCGGCATGGAGCGTTTTCCTGTCCCCTATGTGCTCACCAACTGCCACAACAGCCTGTGCGCCGTAGGCGGCACCATTAATGAGGACGACCATGTATTCGGCCTTTCCGCCGCAAAAAAATACGGCGGCATTTATGTACCCGCCAATCAGTCCGTTATCCACCAGTATGCCCGCGAGATGCTCTCCGGCTGCGGCCGGATGGTCCTGGGCTCCGACAGCCACACCCGCTACGGCGCGATCGGAACCATGGGTATTGGCGAGGGCGGCCCCGAAATCGTAAAGCAGCTGCTGGAAAACACCTATGATGTAGCCGCTCCCGAGGTCGTTCTGGTCTATCTCACCGGCACACCGAACCGCGGCGTCGGCCCCCACGATGTAGCTCTGGCTCTCTGTGGCGCCACCTATAAAAACGGCTTTGTTAAAAACAAGGTCCTGGAATTTGCCGGTCCCGGCGTAAAGAGTCTGCCCATGGACTACCGCATCGGCATTGATGTTATGACCACGGAGACCGCCTGCCTCAGCTCGATCTGGGAGACGGACGGCCGCGTACAGGAATACCTGGCCGTTCACGGCCGTCCCGAGGCCTATTCCGCACTGGTTCCCCAGGAGGGCGCCCGGTATGACAGCATGATTGAGATCGATCTGAGCAATATAGAGCCCATGGCAGCTCTGCCCTTCCATCCCAGCGAGACCTATACCATCGCCCAGCTCCAGCAGGACGGCGGCGACATTCTCCGCGAGACGGAAAAGCGTGCGCTGGAGCAATTCGGCGGCAAGGTACAGCTGCACCTCACAGATAAGCTCCGCAACGGCCAGCTCATGGTGGATCAGGGCGTGATCGCCGGCTGCTCCGGCGGTATGTATGACAATATTGCCGAGGCTGCCGCTATTCTGGCCGGACACGATGTGGGCGACGGCTATTTCTCCCTGTCTGTCTATCCCCCCAGTGTGCCTGTAAATCTGCGCCTGATCCGGGACGGCATCCAGCAGTCTCTGATGGAGTCCGGCGCTCTGTTCAAGAGCTGCTTCTGCGGCCCCTGCTTCGGTGCCGGCGATGTTCCCGCAAACAACGGACTGAGCATCCGCCACACCACCCGCAACTTCCCCAACCGTGAGGGTTCCAAGCCCGGCGACGGCCAGCTGAGCGCAGTTATGCTCATGGACGCCCGCTCCATTGCTGCCACAGCCCGGAACCACGGTGTCCTCACCGCCGCCACGGAGATCGACTACACTGTCCCGCAGTCCGGCGCCTATGACTTCGATCCCGCCGTGTATGAAAAGCGCTGCTACTTTGGATTCGGCAAGGCTGATCCCTCGGCCGAGCTGAAATTCGGTCCCAACATTGCCGACTGGCCCCAGATCCCTGCTCTGAGCGACAATCTGGTCATGGAGCTGGCCGCTGTTATTCAGGATGATGTGACCACGACCGATGAGCTGATCCCCTCCGGAGAAACCAGCTCTTACCGCTCTAATCCCATGAAGCTGGCTTCCTTTGCTCTGAGCCGCCGGGAGCCCGCCTATGTGGAGCGCACCGGCGCTATCCGTGCCAAGGAGCAGGCCCGTGCAGCCGGTGACTACAGCAGTCTGAAAGTTCTGCTGGACAATGGCGTATCTGAGGATGCGCTGGCTCATGCCACCGTTGGCTCGGTGATCTTTGCCCGCAAGCCCGGCGATGGCTCCGCCCGTGAACAGGCCGCCTCCTGCCAGCGCGTGCTGGGCGGCTGCGCCAACATCTGCTATGAGTATGCCACCAAGCGCTACCGTTCCAACTGCATCAACT
>CAKTGW010000027.1 GCA_934561725.1 uncultured Oscillospiraceae bacterium | reverse complement strand
CCGGTCTGGAGTGCACTGAACACCTCAGAGGAAGAAATGGTAGCCACATTGGCGCCCAAGGCGGACCATACGGTGACCCACTCTGCGGTGCTGGGAAGGCGGAGTTTCAGGCCTCTGACATCCTCGGCGCTATGTACGGGCTTGTTGGAGGTGAGCTCACGAAAACCGCGGATAAACAGAGTGTTGGGAGAGGAGCCGATGCCGGAGTTTGCCCAGGCAGCGCGCATGCCATCGCCCACGCTGCTGTGCCAGGACTTCATGGCCTGCTCCTTATCTGCATACAGATAGGGAACGGAGAAGGTGTTGTACTCGCCGGCATAAGTACTCATGGTAGTTGTAGCTGCTACATACACATGAATCGTATTGGCGCGGAGCTGCTCAACGATCTCTGTCTCAGAGCCCAGAGTGCCTGCATAGATAACGCCGGTGATGTTTCCGCCGCTGCGGGCCTCGATCAGTTCGGCAAACTTTTTCAGGCAGGCCTCATCGGGAGAGCCGGAGTTGTTTACGGCCATCTCAAGCGTCATCTTGGGATAGGAAGGTCCGTTCTGATTTTCACCGCCAGAAGAAGTTTCGGGGGCTGAGCTGTTGTCGCTGTTTGAATTGCCGCAGGCGGCCAGAGACAAAACCAGAGCTACAGCAAGAAGAAGTGCAAAGAATTTTTTCATAATCTTATCCTCCAATTTTTGTCTGATAAATCATACATGGTTTTTTCGCAGTCTGCAACTGAATGAACGCTTCGCTTTTTTGAGTCCGGCTGGACAACTCCTCCTTTTCCGCATGATCTGATCCGCCGTTATTCGGCTGTATTTTTACTTTCGATCAGATTGTACAGTGTAGTGATGTCCTCATCGGCATGTCCCTGCTCGCTTGCCCAAGTCCAGTAATCATAGGTGGCCTCTGCAAAAGGCATCTTATAATTCTTTTCCTCGGCAATTTTAAGGATCATGCTGAAGTCCTTGCAGCCGGTGCTGAACAGATAGCCCTGATCAAAGGTACCGGGAATGATGTACTTGGGAAAACGGACCTCTGTAGCATAGCTACGTGCATTTCCCACATTCATAACGTCGATCATGGCCTGAAGATCCATACCGTACATTCTTCCGAGCGCGCAGGCCTCAATGGTCACGTTAAACACGGAATTGGAGACTGCATTGTGCAGGAGCTTCATCCGGTGTCCGCAGCCCTGGGGGCCGATAAACGTCTTGCTCTCGCAGAGCTTGGCCAGAACCGGCTCATACTTTTCATAAACAGCCCGGTCTCCGCCAACCATAAAGACCAGCTTGCGCTCTCTGGCGCCGACCACACCGCCGGTCATGCCGCAGTCCAGATAGTCCACGCCGCGCTCCTGCAGATATGCACCCAGCGTCGCAGAATCTGCCGGATTGCTGGTAGAAAGGTCAATAATCGTTCTGCACTCTCCGTTGACGCCGGCCAGAACGCCGTTGGGGCCATCCAGCATAGCTTTGAGTTGGTTGCACTGAAGACCTACAAAGAAGATCAACTCGCTTTTTTCCACGACTTCCCGGGCCGTAGGCGTCCATTGCAGCTGCGTTCCAGTCAGCTTTTCCTTTGCCGCCTCAAACACATCATAGACAGCAACGGAGTTTCCGTCAGCTGCCAGATTGTCGGCGATTGGAAAGCCCATCTTTCCAATTCCAAACACACCGATATTCATACCCATCATTCTCCTGTCCTCTGGATATTCTTTTTATTTCTTTACTGCAAGAGTCATTCTCATGCAGAACTGGATCTCATACTCTTTTCCGCCAAACGCTCTGCACACCGCGCTCTTGAATCTGCCGATAGGCTCCTCCGCCTCCGGCAGCTTTGCCCTTGCGATGCGGTCCAGCGTGCTCTGGGAAAAGGCCAGATCAATATAACGCTTCGCATCAAAGAGTTCGTCCGCGATGAACACTGCATTTCTGCAATAGTCAAAATATCCGCTGCCTGCGATCTTTTGCAAATTCAGCAGCTTATCTCCTTCAAAAACATCCCGGTTCAATTCAGGATATTTTTTGTCCATTTCCTTCTGGAACTGCAGCAGCTCTGCGTAAGCCCTGTCCGCTTCCCAGAGGCTGATTGGTGGGAAATCAAAATCGCATACCAGCAGCATTCCTCCCGGCTTGAGGATGCGGTCAAACTCGGGAAGAGCCTGCTTATCGTCCAGCCAGTGGAACACCTGTACACAGGTGATCACATCCGCGGTATTGTCCGGAATGCTCATTTTTTCGCCGCAGTCATCAAAAAAACACACCTCTGGACGGTCGGCATACTTTTTCTCCGCTACTGCTCTCAGTTCTGCATTGGGTTCAACGCCTATGATATGCTGTGCCTGATCCAGCCACATATCCAGCGATTTGCCCGTTCCGCAGCCCACGTCTACTACACAGCGGACCTCCCGGCCCAGGTACCGTTTGACTACGGAGAGCAGCTTGTCCGGCATGGACGGCCGCGCCCGGTCATAGATCTCGGACATGCCGGTAAAGACTTTTACATTGCTTGCGCACATGACAGGCTTCTCCACGATCAAATCCCCAAGATCTCTTTGGCCTGCTCATAGGTGGCCAGAGGTCTGCCAAGGAGCTTAGCCATCCGCATCGGATTATCCACCAGATCCTCGCTAGCTTTCACATAAGAGCCGTCTGCATAGAACTGTCTGTCCTCCAGGCCTGCTCTGCAATGTCCGCCCAAGGCGATCGCCATGGAATGGATGGCCGGATCATTGTTCAGGGCCTTGCAAGTGGACCAGTTGATACTTCCCTGCTTTTCACACATGGCACTGAATTCCAAAAGCTCTGCGGCAACCTGCTCAAAGCTCAGGTCCATATTGTGGTCGTCATAGAGAAATTCCAGATTCATGGGTGCCTTTACATATCCGTCGGCCATAAGTTTTATGGCTGTTCTGGCATTTTCCAGAGAAAAGCACTCAATAATTGGCTTTACGCCATATTTTTCAAAAAGCTTCAGCAGCTCGATATTTGTGGACTCCTCAGGCTGCAGAGCCAGCGTTGCCATATCCGGCTTTAGCTTCAGCAACGGGATCAGCAGTTCATCGGGCTTTGTATAGGTTCCGCCAGTGGAGATCTGCAAAATTGCCTTGGGGCATTCCTTGCGGAACGCATCCAGAATCTCCTTGAAAATAACCGGATCGTAAGTATAAACTCCCTCATTGTTTCTGGCATGGATATGCAGCTGGGGAACGCCATGGTGATATGAACGAATACCATCTGCGATGACCTCATCCTTTGTAGCCGGAAAATACGGTGAGCACTCCTTTGTTTTTTCGCGTCCACAAATAGATGCGGTGATAATTACGGGCGACATACTGTGCATCATGTTTGCAGTGTTCAGTCCTTTCAATTTCAAGGATTGGCAGAATCTGTCGTTTTCAAAATTAAGCGCTTATGTGATAATATGATAAAACAAGCTATAAAGGATTGTAAACAGGCTTTTGCTGTTTTGCAAATATTTTCACATTTCCACTCGATTTTGTGAATACCTTGTAATTTCAGAGCGCGTTTTAACTATAATTTACTTACTAATTTGTGCTGATTGCACAAGCCATATATAGTCATAATGACAGTAATCATGTTAATAATATCTGATATCTCCTTTTTTGCGCATTTTGAACTATTCTCACATCGTCTTTTCTCTTAAAAAGTATTGCAAAAATACAGAAAAATGTTATAATTTGCAAAACCGACTTTAGGGGGAATGCATATGAAACAGCCGAAAATTCTGGATGACGACAGCCTTCAGGGGATCAATCTGATCTTTCGCATACAGGACAATGTGGATTCCATGTCCAGGACCAGCCGCAAGATCGGTGCATATATCACCGAAAATCCGGACGCACTTGTGCAGTTTACAATCTCGCAGCTTGCCAACAAAATAGGCGTGTCCACCTCCTCTATCACCCGTTTTTGCCAGTCTCTGGGCTACAGCGGCTACCCCCAGTTTAAATTCTATGCCACACAACAGAGCAATCAAATCATCCTGGATAATCAGGATATCGACGAAAACGACTCGCTTTCTGCCATCAAGCAGAAGCTGCTGAATCATTATACAAAAAATATTGAAAAAGCTATCCAGGCGCTCACGCCGCAGGCCATGAACCAGATCATCACGCTTGTGCGCAAGGCACAGCGCATCTACTTTTTTTCGCACGGCGGCAGCAGCGCATCTGCATTGATCGGCCAGATCCTGTTCATGCAGATCGGCATCCCCGCCTTTTCCTTTACAGAGCTCTCTATGGCCTCCATGGCCGCCTCTCAGATGCAGCGCGGCGACATTGCCATCGGCATTTCCTCCTCCGGCAACGCCAAAACCGCAGTAGATGCGCTCCGTATCGCCCGCAGCAACGGTGCCACCACCGTTGGCATCACGGGTTTTTCAAACACGCACCTTGCCTATTACAGCGATCTTCTGCTGTGCTACAGTCTGGCAGTAGAGGATATCCGGCTGATGCACGTCAGCCGGATGTGCGAGACCGCCATTCTGGGTGTGATCCAAAACTGGATTCTGCAAAAGGGGCTGGACGCCGACGGAGACAAGCGTCTGCAAATCGCCAAAAACGCCTTTATGAGCGCCAGGTATATTTAAATAACGATCCCTCAGCGGATATAAAGACAGGCAGCCGCAGAATCCTGAGATTCTGCGGCTGCCTTTTCCACATTTTCCGTGTAAAATTGTCCACATTAATCGTTATTCTTTTTCCCTGCGCGCTTGACCGCCTTTACCGACTCATTCAGGATAATGACCGAAAATGCAGTCGCCAGCATTTTCAGCCACATTCCCGCAGGCAGGGCCACAGTCTCGAACACCGCGCCGCCAAACTGGGTAATTACAAACTGGAGGATCAGGACCAGCAGGAATACGCCCAGCATCAGTTTATTTCTCATAAGATTTTTTACCATTGGCGTATCATCCAGCTCACGACAATTGAATGCGTTAAAGAGCTGGAACAGCACAAACAGCGTGAACAGGACTGTTGCTTCCTCCTCCGGGGCAGCACCCAGGAAGTTTTCAAAGTGCTGGAGCATGAACACCGCGGAAATGAAGATGCCGTTGGTAAATATGCGTACCAGCATGGATCCGGAAATGATATTTTCGCTCCGCTTTGTCGGCTTCCGCTTCAACAAATCGGAACGAAGCGGCTCCAGACCAAGGGTCAGAGCCGGAGGACCATCCATAATAATATTGATCCACAGGAGCTCCAGAGCCGTAAACGGTGCGGTAAATCCGGCTAGGATCGACGCAATAACTACGACGACTGAGGAAACATTCACTGTGAGCTGGAACTGAATAAACCGTTTGAAATTCTCATAAATTCCGCGTCCCCACTGGACCGCCTTGATGATGGTAGAGAACGAATCGTCCAGAAGGACCATATCGCTGGCCTCCTTGGTCACATCCGTTCCCGCAATACCCATTGCGATGCCCACATCTGCATTCTTGATGGCAGGCGCATCGTTGATGCCGTCGCCTGTAACGGCCACTACATTTTTCTCTTCCTTCAGAAGCTTGACCACGCGCATTTTTACCAGAGGCGTGCTCCGGGCAATCACTTGAATTTTCTTCAGTGCAGCCTTCAGCTCTTCGTCAGACATACCTTCAATGTCGGCAGCCTCCACGGCAATGTGATCCTCATCCAGCATATGAAGCTCATTGGCAATCGCTCTGGCAGTACGGATATTATCTCCGGTGAGCATCTTCACTTCGATTCCCGCCGCGCGGCAGTTTTTGATTGCCTCATAGACATCCGGGCTCAGCGGATCGGAGATCACTACAAAGCCGTCGTAAAGCAGCTCCCGCTCGATCTCCTCCTGCGCCTCTCCATTGTATCCTCGCAATTCCTTGTGGGCAAAGGCAAGCAGACGTCCTGCCTCGCTCTGGAACTGCGCCATCAGATCCATGATTTTTTCTTTTTCTCCGGCTGAGACATCAGAGCAGAGGGAAAGGATCTTCTCCGGATTTCCCTTGGTGTAAAGGACCACCTTTCCGTTTTCTCTGACAATGGTACTCATGTCCTTATTCTGGGACGAGAATGGGAACACACGAATAATATCCGCATCATGGCGAAGCTTCTGATAATCTACACCGGCCTTCTGTGCTGCCACAAGCAAAGAGCATTCGGTAGGATTTCCGATAAAGGACCAGTTTCCATCCTCCTGAGAGACATTGGCGTTGCTGTTGATGCAGTAGTTGTTCAGGAGGATCGGATCCTTCAACTGTTCCGGCTCGATCAGGACGCCGTGGGTATAGATCTTCTGCAAGGTCATCTTATTCTCGGTCAAGGTTCCGGTTTTGTCAGAGCAGATGATATTCACGCATCCGATGGTCTCGCAGGCAATCATCTTCTTCACCAGCGCACTCTCTTTGGACATCTTGATGATGTTCAACGCCAGAGAGACCGCTACAATGGTGGGAAGCCCCTCAGGAACAGCCGCCACGATCAGGACGATGCTGGTGATAAAGGCATCAGAAACCGTGTCAAGGTTCAGCTGACCACGCATAAAGAACTGGAATACCTCAATGGCAAAGACAATGGCCGCGGCCGAAGCGCCCAGCACCGTGATCTGCTTGCCCAGCTTGTCCAGCTTTTCCTGTAACGGCGTCGTGGTCTTTTCGATGGAGGAAAGCTCCTGTGCGATCTGACCGAACTCGGTATCGTTGCCGACGCCGGTGACCAGCATCCGGCCATTGCCGGCCGACACAAAGCAGCCCGAATACAGCATATTGGCCCGCTCCGCTACCGGCGTCTCCGGGGGGCAGACCGCATTCGCGTCCTTACTCACCGGAAGGCTCTCACCGGTCAGGGCAGACTCGTCCACCGCAAGATCGTTGCTCTCCAGCAGGCGGCCATCCGCCACGATCTTATCGCCGGTCTCAACCATGATAATATCTCCAACAACGATCTCTTTCTGGGTGACCAACTGCGGCTCCCCATTTCGGATCACCTTGATGAGCGTATCTTCGTTGATCCTGTTCAGAGCCTCAAACGCCTTGGCGCTCTTTCCCTCAGTGATGATCGTGATGACTACCGACAGCGCGATCGCCGCAAAAATGCCGACGCATTCAAGGAAATTGTATTCTCCTCCCGTGAAATAGCGGGTAATATTTACGGCCAGGGTGATGATTGCCGCAAAGATCAGCATCAAAAGCATCGGTTCCGTTGATGCATCCCAAATTCTCTTTGCCAAAGACTCGTGCCCCTGGCTGACAAAAGAGTTGGACCCATAGATACTACGGGATTTTTCCACCTGCTCCGTAGTCAGACCCCTTTCACGGTCTGTACCGGCCTTGGACAGCAGCTCTCCCATTGCCATCCGAAACGCTTCTTTCATTCCGTTTCCTCCTTGGTGTTTTTGCTTCGCAGCCGCAGCTCTTACAGATATAAACAAAATTTGCAAAACAAAAACGAGACGCATGCATAGCCCCACTCGCTATACATGAGTCTCGTTGTTTAAGACAAGCCAGACCAAAACGGTCAGGATGTTGACTTGCCACGCTGCGCGCCACTACTCCCTCAAATAGGCTCATTCTAGCGCACATATACGCGGTTTGTCAACCAAAATTTTTTGAATTCAGGCATATTTTTGCAAATTACTCTTTATTACACTCTGTGCCGCGCCGATGAGCAAACCGTCAGCCGGCCGGGCTTCGCTCTCTCAGTACCACCGGGTCAGCCGTTTTTTCTCTGATAGTCCGCGCCCCAAACCACCATGGAATCGAGAACAGGCTTCAGGCTGTAGCCGGTCTCTGTCAGCGTATACTCCACTCTCGGCGGTACCTCGGCATAGACCTTGCGGACAAGCAGCCCTTTCTCCTCCATGTCCCGCAGCTGAGCAGTCAGGACCTTCTGCGTTACATGTCCGATAGACTTTTTCAATTCTCCGAAACGCTTGGTGCCATCCATCAGATCGCGCAGGATCAGCACCTTCCATTTATCTCCAATAAGCATCAGGGTGGTCTCCACCGGGCAGGCAGGCAATTCCATATTAAAACCTCCAATAGTATCCTTTTGGTAACTACGGCACAATATTGGCTTACTTTACGAATCGTCTTTACAGCGCTATGATAATGCCATCGAAAGGAAAAAACAAGCTTTCAGACAGAAAAAACATTACATTTTGGAGGTTATTTATCATGAACAAAGTCGTAGAATTTCTGAATGCCAACCCTGTGCAGTATCTGGCTACAGTCGGCCGGGACGGAAAGGCCAAGTGCTGTCCCTTTATGTTCGCCTGCGAAAAGGACGGCAAGCTGTGGTTCTGCACCAACAACACCAAGGATGTCTACAAGGATATGCAGGAGAATCCGGAGATCG
>CAKTGW010000026.1 GCA_934561725.1 uncultured Oscillospiraceae bacterium | reverse complement strand
GCTCCACAGCGAAAACGGGAGACCGACGGCGGTTATCGGCGCTGTGTCCAATGTGGATCGCCTGATGCGGCAGAGCGAGGCCTACCGTGAAAAGGCCGAGCGGGACAGCATGACACAGCTGCTGAATAAGAGCTATACCGAGAGCTGTATTGCCCGGATCTTTGACAGTAAACGAATGCGCAGCCATGCACTGCTTCTGATGGATTTGGACGATTTCAAGCAGGTGAACGACCGCTATGGCCATCGGGAGGGCGATCATGTGCTTTGCGGCTGTGCAGAAAATCTGCTCTCCCTATTTCGCCGCACGGATATTATCGGCCGGTGGGGCGGAGATGAATTTGTGGTATTGATGACGGATATAGCCGATGAGACAATCCTGCACAGCAAGCTTGAGCAGGTGCTGGCACGTCAGGCAGCAGGCGGACGTGCCACATGCAGCATAGGCGTCGCTGTTTTTCCGCGGGATGGGAAAACACTGGACGAGATTTTCAGTAAAGCCGATCAGGCGCTCTATTTGGCCAAGCGGATGAAAAATACATATGTTATTTATTCACCGGAGCTGGCTCCGGGAGAAAATGGAAAATAAAGGCGGAATGCAGAAAAATCTGCAAAGCCTCTTGAAAAACGCGGGATGCTGCGTTATACTGACTCTGTTCTCAATGATGAGAACAGGGAATGGCCCCACAGCGCAGCTGTGGGGTTTTTATGTTTAAATTCGGGCGAGAAGAGCGGAGAAAGGGGAACAGAGATGGATCTGCATGAGGAATGTGGCGTATTTGGCATTTATGACCCAGGCGGAGACTGCGCGCGCAGCGCCTATTACGGGCTTTATGCGCTTCAGCACCGAGGGCAGGAGGCCTGCGGTATAGCCACGATGAATGGTCTGGAAATGAGCTGCCATAAGGATGTGGGCCTGGTCGGAGATATATTCAATGAAGATATTCTTCAGAGACTGAACGGGACGCTGGCAGTGGGGCATGTACGCTATTCGACGACCGGCGGTTCTCTGCGTGAGAATGCCCAGCCGCTGACGCTTTCCTATGTAAAGGGAACCTTTGCCGTGGCACATAACGGAAATCTGGCAGATGTCAATAAGCTGCGGAGGGAATATGAGTACCGGGGCGCTATTTTTCATACCAGTTCGGATTCTGAGATCATTTCTTATGTGATCGCGCAGGAGCGGCTGAAGTGCGGCAGCATTGAACAGGCCGTGGCCAATACGGTGCGCCAGCTGCGGGGCGCTTTTTCGCTGGTGGTCATGTCCTCACGAAAGCTGATCGCAGCCAGAGACCCCTGGGGCTTCCGCCCCCTGTGTATGGGGCGCCGCGGGGATGCAGTCATTTTTGCTTCAGAGTCCTGTGCTCTGGACAGCGTGGGTGCAAGCTTTGTACGGGATATACAGCCGGGCGAGGTGGTGTATGTAGATACAGACGGCCAGGTGAAAAGCATTGATGCCTGCATGCACAGCCAGAAGAGTGCACTGTGCATTTTTGAGTATCTGTACTTTGCGCGGCCGGACAGCGTGATCGACGGACAGAGTGTGCATGAGGCGCGTATATTGGCGGGACGCTATCTGGCACAGGAGCATCCGGTCGAGGCGGATGTGGTGATCGGTGTACCGGATTCCGGCCTGAATGCAGCAAAGGGCTATGCGCTGGAATCGGGGATCCCATATAATGACGGCCTGATCAAAAACCGCTACATTGGCCGGACCTTTATTCAGCCGGGGCAGAAGAGCAGGGAGAATTCCGTGCGGTTGAAGCTCAACCCTCTGCGGGCAACCATAGAGGGAAAGCGGGTAGTCGTTATTGACGACTCTATTGTCCGGGGAACCACATCCAACCGGCTGGTTCATCTGCTGCGGGAGGCCGGAGCCGTACAGGTACATATGCTGTCCTCCGCGCCCATGTTTATCGCACCCTGCTATTTCGGCACAGATATTCCGTCAAGGAAAGAGCTGATGGCCTGCAACCATACTCTGGAAGAAATGCGCCAGATGATCGGTGCAGACAGTTTGGGCTTTTTGAGTGTGGAGGCTCTCCAGAAGATTGCACCCAAATGTGCCTGCAGCTTCTGTAATGGCTGCTTTACCGGGAAATATCCGATACAATGTGAATAAAAGCGCAGAATAAATCTCGCCCCACAGCTGAGACTGGCTGTGGGGCGAGAACTGTTTTTGGGGCAGAGTATCAGCCGCTGTAGGTCTGGCAGACGTGACGGACACAGCAGCGTGCACATTCGGGCTTTCTGGCAGTGCATACGGCCCGGCCGTGGTGCACCAGCCGGTGGCAGAAATCGGAGGATTTTTCCGGCGGAAGGATCTTGCGCAGCTCACGCTCGATTTTGACGGGTTCTTTCAGACCGTCGACCAGCCCCATGCGGTTGGAGAGACGGATGCAGTGGGTATCCACAACAACAGCGGGTTTGTGAAAGACATCGCCTAGGATCAGATTGGCGGTCTTGCGTCCTACGCCGGGCAATGCGACAAGCTCTTCCATGGTATCCGGCACATGACCGCCGTGCTTGTTCAGCAGCATCTGGGCGCAGAGCACAATGTCCCGGGCTTTGGCGCGGAAAAAGCCGCAGGCGTGTATGTAGCGTTCAACCTCCTGTACATCGGCAGCGGCAAAGTCCTCAAGTGTAGGGTAACGGGCAAAAAGCGCCGGGGTGATCTGATTGACGCGTTCATCGGTACATTGGGCTGCAAGGCGGACAGAAAAAAGCAGCTCATAGTCTTTTCTGAAATCCAGTGTGCATTCGGCCAGTGGATATTCATCTTCCAGTCGGGCGATGATTTCGCTGACCTGTTCAGGCGTTCTCATTATTTCCTCCTCTGATGTCGAACGAAGTACATGTGTTTTTCAGCGGCGCACGAAAAAGCGCCGGACTTTTGCAGATATTGTAGCACAATTTGCAGAGAAAGGGAAGGAATTTAGTTCTTTCCCCGATTGTAAAGCGAATTAAAATCAGATATAATGATTTTATCGAAGATATACAAAATGTATATAAGAAAAATAATACACAGAGAAAGGTTTTGGAGCAATGGTTAAAGAACTCATCGACATTGTATCAGCGCAGGATCCTGAGGTCGCAAAGGGAATCTCTCTGGAACTGGACAGACTCAGAACTCACATTGAGCTTATTGCATCAGAGAATGTAGTCAGCGAGGCCGTGCTGGCTGCCGCAGGCAGTGTGCTGACCAATAAGTATGCAGAGGGCTATCCCGGCAAGCGCTATTACGGTGGCTGCGAGTATGTGGATATTGTTGAAAATATTGCCATTGAGCGGGCCAAAAAGCTTTTTGGCTGTGCCTATGCCAATGTGCAGGCTCACAGCGGCGCACAGGCCAACAGCGCAGTGTATCTGGCTCTCTGCAAGGTTGGCGATACGGTCATGGGTATGGATCTGGGGCACGGCGGCCATTTGACCCACGGATGCAGCGCCAATTTCTCCGGTAAAAACTACAATATTGTCTCCTATGGTGTGGATCCCAAAACAGGCGAGATCGATTATGATCAGGTGCGCACTCTTGCACAGGAGCATAAGCCCCGCATGATCATTGCCGGCGCCAGCGCCTATCCCAGAACGATCGATTTCAAGCGGTTCAGAGAGATCGCAGATGAGGTGGGTGCCTATCTCATGGTGGATATGGCACATATTGCCGGTCTGGTTGCCGGCGGCATGCATCCCAGTCCGATCCCTTATGCACATGTTGTCACTACCACTACGCACAAGACCCTGCGCGGTCCCCGCGGCGGTATGATCCTCACTAACGATGAAGTGATCGCAAAGAAGATCAACAGCGCCATTTTCCCCGGCACGCAGGGCGGCCCTCTTATGCACATTATTGCGGCAAAGGCCGTTGCCCTTGGCGAGGCGCTCCAGCCCTCCTACAGAGACCAGCGGTCTGCGCCTGGGTTCTCCTGCCGTAACGACCCGTGGCTTCAAAGAGGCGGAAATGGCTGAGATCGCAGAGCTGATCGTCATGGCGATCCGCGACTTTGACAATAAGCAGGACGAGATCCGCAGCCGTGCCGTGGTTCTGTGCGAGCGCTTCCCCCTGTATTGATCTGTTGGCAAAGGGACACATCTGAAATGATCCGGGAGAGGGGCGATAAAAATGTACAGACCTCTGGCCGATGAGCTCCGGCCGGAAAAGCTAGAGGACATGGTTGGACAGCGTCATATTCTGGGACCGGACGGACTGTTGACCCGCATCGTGCAGAGCGGGGATATCCCCAATATGATTTTTTATGGCCCCTCCGGTACGGGAAAAACAACTGCGGCGCGAATTATTGCCAGTCAGACGAACCGTACTCTGCGCAAGCTGAATGCCACAACAGCGGGCATCTCTGACATCAAGAAAATCATTGATGAGCTGGACACATTCCTTACGCCGGGCGGCGTATTGCTGTACCTGGATGAGATCCAGTATTTTAATAAGCGCCAGCAGCAGTCCCTTCTGGAGTTTATAGAGAACGGAAAGATCACGCTGATCGCGTCCACCACGGAGAATCCGTATTTTTATATTTTCAATGCCATTCTCAGCCGCTCCACTGTGTTTGAATTCAAACAGGTAACGGCAGAAGAGGTCCTACCGGCGGTGCAGAGGGCTGTGCGCTATCTGGAAAAGCGGGAGGGCATAACAGCTGAATTGGAGTCCGGTGTGGAAGAGCATATAGCTCAGAGCTGCGGCGGTGATGTGCGCAAGGCAATCAACGCGGTGGAGCTGTTGTTTTCCACAGGCCGTCATGCGGAGGGCCGTGTGCAGATATGCCTGGAGGATGCAAAGCAGCTGACTCAACGCAGCGCCATGCGCTATGACAGGGACGGAGACGATCATTATGATATTGTTTCCGCACTGATGAAGTCCATGCGCGGCTCGGATCCGGATGCGGCGCTGCACTATCTGGCACGTCTGCTGGAGGTCAACGATCTGGTGGGCGCCTGCCGGCGGATCCTGTGCTCGGCCTCAGAGGATGTTGGACTGGCCTATCCCATGGCTGTGCCGATCATCAAGGCCTGTGTAGACAGCGCCATGCAGTTGGGGCTGCCGGAAGCCCAGCTACCGCTGAGTGAGGCCGTCATATTGCTGAGCACGTGGCCCAAGTCCAATTCCGCGTGCATGGGTATTCAGCGCGCCTGGGCTGATGTACGTGCGGGAAAGGCCGGGCCGGTTCCCAGAGAAATGCAGAACGTCCATGCGGACGGCACGGGCTTTGAGCGGGAACAGGGCTACAAGTATCCCCATGACTATCCCAACCACTATGTAGAGCAGCAGTACCTGCCCGATAATCTGAAGTCTGCCAAATACTATGAATTTGGTGACAACAAGACCGAGCAGGCAGCGCGGCTCTATTGGGAGAAAATCAAATAGTATGCAGAGAAGATCAGTTCCGGGAGCGGATATCCTTTGCCCCGGTGCTGCGGAGCACATCCCAGGCCTTTTCAAGATGGCTGGCCTTTACGCTTAGCTGCATCTGTGTAGGAATACTGTCCGTTGGGATGGCGCCCAGCGCTTCCAAGGGCGTGGAACGGGAGAGATAGAAGCTTCCTGAGCTGACTGCCTGACTGCTCGGCTGACTGCTCAGACGGACCAGATCAAAGTCGATGCCGCTGCGCCGCAGCCGCATCAGCGTAAGATTGGCGCTGTCACGGTCTGAGAAATTTGCAGTGATTTGAGCCATAATAATTACCCCCTGAAAAATCTTTCTGCTTTGATTATGCCCCAAGATAGGAGGATTATTTTTGGATATTCAAGTTGGAGATATTTTGAATATGAAAAAGCCGCATCCCTGCGGCAGCTGCCGCTGGGAAGTGCTGCGCATAGGTGCAGACTTCAAGCTTCGCTGTCTGGGCTGCGGCCGCGAGGTCATGGGTCCCCGCGGAAAATACGAAAAGAACACAAAATCTGTGGAGAAAAAATCCGGTGCACGATAACAGGTGCACCGGATTTTTTATTTAATAGGGCATTAACGGCGCTTCGCCGCTGTCGCTCTGCTTTTCTATGGAAAGGATCTCTACAGTATACTGGACCTTGTCACTGACTGTGACAGTCACACGTTCGCCGGCCTTGTGGCCCAGTACAGCCCGGCCCAGAGGGGATTCCTTGCTGATATAGCCGCTGAGAGGATCGCAGCGCACGGTAGTGACTACCTGAATGGTGTCGTGCTCGTCGTCCTCCACAAGAAGGATCTCTACTTTGTCATACAGGCCGACTTCATCTGCGGAAGAGCTATCCTCAATCACGTGGGCTGAGGCGATCATGCGCTCCAGATAACGAATACGGCTCATATTTCGCCGCTGCTCCTGCTTGGCGGCCTTGTACTCATAGTTTTCCGAGAGATCGCCAAAAGCGCGCGTGCGCTTGACCTCTTCAATAATGCCGGGCATAAGATCATATTTGCGATGTTCAATTTCTGCCTGCATTTTTTCAATGTCCTGGCGGGTCAGATCATCATTCATTAGAGACATCTCCTTTGTGCGGAATATTTTAGCACAGTGCAGCTGAGGCTGCAAGAGAAAATATATGTTCGTTAATTCATTCAGCCGGAGCGGGATAAAATAAAAGGCCGCGCTCTAAGCGCGGCCTTTAAAAATCAGCTTATTTACCGAGCTGCTTTGCAATCTCCTCGGCAAAGTTCTCCTGGCGCTTTTCAATGCCCTCGCCCTTAGCAAAACGAACGGCATCCTTGAAGGTAACAGTGCCGCCCAGAGCCTTGGCTGCGCTGGCAATGTACTTCTCAACGGTCATGGAGTTGTCCTTGACGAACTCCTGCTGGAGCAGGCAGTTCTCAGAATAGAACTTGTTCATCTTACCCATAGCGATCTTTTCCTTGACCTGGGTGGGCTTAGCGGCCATCTTGGGATCATTGTCCATCTGAGCCATGATGATGTGCATTTCCTCATCCAGAACGTCCTGGGTGACCTGACTCTTATCCCAGAAGCGGGGATTCAGAGCGGCGATCTGCATGGCAACGTCCTTACCGATCTCGGAAGCGTCGCAACCGGAAACCTCCAGATTGACCAGAACACCGATCTTGCCGCCGGCGTGAATGTAGGGGACAGAAACGCCCTCGGTGAAGGTAGCGAAGCGGCGAACCTTAATGTTCTCGCCAATGACCAGAACCATTTCCTGCTGCTGCTCCTGAACGGACAGCTCAGTGCCGGCGTACTTGCGGGCCATGAGTGCATCCAGGTCAGCGGGCTTGTTGGCGGCAACAGTAGCAGCAACGCCCTTAACAAAGTCAACAAACTTTTCGTTCTTGGCAACAAAGTCGGTCTCGGCGTTGACCTCGACCACTACGCCGACACCGTCGATCACAGCGGCGTAGGCCATGCCCTCGGCGGCAATACGGCTTGCCTTCTTCTGGGAAGCGGCAAGGCCCTTTTCGCGCAGCCACTCAATAGCCTTATCCATATCTCCATCAGCGGCGACAAGGGCCTTTTTGCAGTCCATCATGCCGACGCCGGTCATTTCACGCAGGTTCTTAACATCTGCTGCGGTAAAAGCCATGATAAATTCCTCCTGTTGTATTTTCAATTTAAGGCCGGGTCTGCAGCGCAGACCCGGTAAAAGTCAAAGCTTTATCAGCGTTGCTGAGCAATTACTCAGTGGCGCTCTCACTCTCGCCCTCGGCAGCAGCGGCTTCCTCGGCGTCAGTACCCTGGCGGCCTTCCAGGACAGCGTTGGCCATAGTGGCGGAGATGAGGCGGATGGCGCGGATAGCGTCATCGTTGCCAGGGATAACATAGTCGACCTCGTCGGGGTCGCAGTTGGTATCGACGATAGCGACGATGGGGATGTGCAGCTTGCGGGCCTCAGAGATAGCATTGTGCTCCTTGCGGGGGTCGATAACGAAAATAGCGCCGGGGAGCTTCTTCATTTCCTTAACGCCGCCCAGATACTTCTCCAGCTTGGTGATCTCGTTGGTGAGCTTGATAACTTCCTTCTTGGGGAGCATATCGAAGGTGCCGTCCTCCTGCATCTTGCGCAGCTGGGCCAGACGGTCGATACGGGTACGCATGGTCTTGAAGTTGGTGAGCATACCGCCGAGCCAGCGGGCGTTCACATAGTACTGACCAACACGGGAAGCCTCCTCACGGACAGCGTCCTGAGCCTGCTTTTTGGTGCCGACGAAGAGAATGTTCTCACCGTTCTCGGCCAGGCTGCGGACGAAGTTATAGGCCTCTTCCAGTTTCTTTACGGTCTTCTGCAGGTCGATGATGTAGATGCCGTTGCGCTCCATGTAGATGTATTCTGCCATCTTGGGGTTCCAGCGGCGGGTCTGGTGACCGAAGTGGACACCGGCCTCGAGAAGCTGTTTCATAGATACGACTGCCATTGTTTAATTTCCTCCTTTTAAG
>CAKTGW010000025.1 GCA_934561725.1 uncultured Oscillospiraceae bacterium | reverse complement strand
GGAATCCGAAATTGGCGACGGTCTGGTTGAACAAGACCGAGAGGCCGGTATTGAAACGCTGGCCTTCCATTACCGCGATATCCGCGTTATGGCTTCCAACAAACCCATCACCACTGCTGCCGACGTCAACGGTCTGAAGCTGCGTTTGCCCGGCATCACCACCTTCGTTGAGGCATGGAGCCAGTTGGGCGCTATTCCCACCACCGTTGCCATGAGTGAGCTCTACACTGCTCTTCAGACCGGCGTTGCCGAATCCTGTGAAGGCGGCTATGAGCAGATGGTCACTCTGAAGGTTTATGAGGTTCAGGATTATATCACCAACACCGAGCATGAATACGAGCACGGCTATCTGAACATCAACAAAGAGCTTTTTGACGGCATGAGTGAAAATCAGCAGACCATTCTGCGTGAATGCGCCGAAAAATGGATGGCATGGGCTGACGAGCAGAGCGAAGCCTCCCGCGAGGATTACAAGCAGGAGTGCATTGATGGCGGCATGAACTATCTTGAATTTGACAAGGCTCCCTTCGTGGCTGCTCTGGAAGACTTCCACCGCGGTCAGTTTGACACCAAGTGGACCGGTTTTACTTACGACCAGGTCATGAGCTACGCAAAATAAATTTTCGGCATCTGTATCACAGGAGCCTTGGCCCGGGTCAGGGCTCCTCTTTTAAACCACTGCAAAAGGATGGTCTACTCATGAAAAAGCTCAGCATTTCTATTCTAAAGCTCATCGATGCGATCTGTGTATGTCTGCTGGCAATGATCTTTTTTTCGATCACTCTTCAAATCATCTGCCGTTTTACTCCCCTCGCCCTGACCTGGACGGAGGAATTTGCCCGGGTCTGCTTTGTCATCATGTCCTATCTGGCTGCTCCCCTGTGTCTGGCAGAGGGAACGCACATCGCCGTAGATATGATCACAAATATGCTCCCTAAAACGCTCAAGCGCATTGTAGACGTTTTCATTCACCTGTCCGTCTGCTTCTTCTGCGTTATTTTTGTAAAAAGTATGCTTGTAAACCTTGGAAGCAACGTAGGCGTGAGCACGGTCACAATGACCTGGCTCAAGCTCAATTGGATATATACTGCGGAAATCGTCACCTTCTGTCTGACCTTTATTGTTTCCGCCATTCAATATGTCCTCACCCTTATGGACCGTGAAAACACAGTTGTTCTCATGGAAAAGAACGAAAACGAACTGACAGAGGAGGATCTGGGTCTATGAGTTCCGGAATGCTGATTGGACTGCTCATTGGGGTCATGCTGGTACTTTTTCTGCTGAAAGTCCCCATATATTTAAGTATGCCCATGGCCGGCGTGATCGTCATGCTGATCAACAACAGCATGAAATGGGGTACTGTGGCCATGAAAATGCACGTAGGTATAGATACCTTTACTCTGCTGGCCATTCCCATGTTTCTCATGGCCGCAAAAATCATGAATACCGGCGGCATTACCCGCCGCCTCTTCGCCTTCTGCAATTCCCTGGTTGGCTGGCTTCCCGGTGGCTTGGGACATGTGAACGTTCTGGCCTCCGTTGTCTTTGCCGGTATGAGCGGAACTGCCGTGTCCGATGCCGGCGGTCTGGGCTCTATTGAGATTGAAGCTATGACCGATCACGGCTTCGACAAGGAATTTTCCGCTGCCGTAACGGCCGCCTCTTCCACACTTGGCCCGATCATTCCGCCCAGCATCCCCATGGTCGTGTATGCGACCGTAGCCGGTGCTTCCGTTGGTGCACTGTTTATGGCCGGTATTTTTGCCGGTGTGATCATGGCAGCCATTATGATGATCGTTGTTGCGATCTACTCTGTGCGCCGCCACTATCCCCGGGGTAAATTTCCCACAGTCAAAAGCTTTTTCACCGCACTCAGGCAGGGTATTCTCCCCCTGATGGCTCCGGTCATTCTTTTGTACGGCATTTACACCGGTAAATTCACTCCCACCGAATCTGCCGTGATCGTTGTAATTTATTCTCTGCTTCTCTCCGGCGTGATCTACCGGGAGATCACACTCAAGGATTTTCTCCGCATCATGCGTGAGACTGTCCGTGACTCCTGCACCATCGCCATGCTGATTGCCGGCGCCACCCTGTTCGGTTATGTTGCCGTCCGGCTCCAGCTCCCTCAGAAGCTTCTTACGATCATGACATCTATTGTAAGCAGCAAATGGGTCCTTCTGATCATCCTGAATGTCTTTCTTCTCATTATAGGCTGCTTTCTGGAAACGGCATCTGCCATTACCATTCTTGTTCCGCTGATTCTCCCCATGCTCCAAGCCTTCCATGTGAGTGAAGTGCAATTTGGCGTGATCATGGTACTCAATCTGATGATTGGCCTTCTCACACCGCCCTTCGGACTGGTTCTGTTTGTATTGTCCCGTATCAGCGGCATCTCTGTCGGACGGCTCTCCATTGTCCTGCTGCCCTGGATGGCCGCACTGCTCGTCGCACTGCTGATCGTTACATTCTGTCCGCCAGTGACCATGTGGCTGCCCACTGTGCTTGGAATGATGGGTTAGTCTTTAGTTTATAGAAGGAGGTTCTGCATGATTTTGGAGAAAATCGATCTTCTTATCAAAAACGGACACATTTTGGACCCGGCCGCAGGTGTCGATCAAATTGGATGTATCGGCATACACAGCGGACGCTCCATTGGCCTTACAGCAGAAGATACTCCCGCAAAAACCGTTGTAGACGCTTCCGGCTGCTATGTTTTTCCCGGACTTGTGGATTTCCACACGCATATTTTTTACAGAGGAAGCAGTCTCTGTGTTCCGCCCGACTGTCTGATCCCTATGGGCGTTACAACGGCAGCAGATGCCGGAAGTGCCGGCTGTTCCAATTTTCGCTCCTTTTACAGCGATATTGTTGCACACAGCCTGGTCCGTATCCGCACCTATCTGAATGTCTGCTCCTATGGACAGCCCGGCGACAATTTTGCAGAGGATTTTGATCCTGCAAAATTCTGTGAGGAAAAAATCATCAATTTGGTACGAAGCTACCCGCATCAGATCCGCGGCCTGAAGATCCGTATGGGCGCCGAGGTGCTGTATGGTCAGGGACTGGAGCCCCTGCGCCGTGCCAAAGAGCTGGCCGTGCGCTGCGGCCTTCCCATTGTGGTCCACGCCTCTAATCCTCCCTCCAGTGAGGGAGAGCTGCTGTCCATTCTGGACAGAGGCGATGTTCTGTGTCACTGCTATCACGGTAAGGGAGAAAACACGATCCTGGACAAAAGCGGCCACGTCTACGAAGCAGTCCGCGCCGCCCGGGAACGGGGCATTATCTTTGACTGTGCCAACGGCATCACAAACTATAATCACACCGTTGCACAAAAGGCCATTGCAGATGGTTTTCTGCCGGATATCATCTCCACGGATCTCTGTGAAGCCATATGCAACCGCGACGGTTATGGAAAAAGTCTGCCCTATGTCATGGCAAAATATCTCTGGCTGGGCATGTCTATGACCGACGTTGTCCGCGCTGCAACGGCAGTACCTGCCCGTGAGCTTGGTCTTGAGGGCAGGGCCGGCACGCTGTCTGCCGGTGCCTATGGCGATGCTGTGATCTGCCGGCACATTGAGGCTTCTCCTGTATTTCTTGATAATTTTGGTGAGGCCCGCACCGGAGATCAGATGCTGGTACCCATGATGACCGTGAAAAACGGTGAGATTCTCTATCGTCAAAGCGATTTCTGATAAGACTCCTAAATATGAAAAAGCCCTTCGGAACAAATTCCGAAGGGCTTTTTGTTTTCATTCACGCACAGGCACGATCTCTATCCAGTAGCCGTCGGGATCCTGAATAAAATAGATCCCCATTTCCGGATTTTCAAAACAGATGATGCCCATCTCTTTGTGGTGCTTGTGCCAGGCATCAAATTCGTCAGTAAGAAAAGCCAGATGAAATTCGCACTCGCCAAGATCATAGGGTTCTTTTCTGTCCCGGAGCCAGGTAAGCTCCAGGCTGAAATCCGTGCGGCCATCACCCAGAAAAAGCAGCTTAAAAGAACCGTCAGCCGCATTTTTTTCGCGGATGGGCTTGAGTCCGAGGGCCTCGTCATAAAATTTCAGACTGCGCTCCAGATCCAGAACATTAAAATTAAAGTGATAAAACTGAATCATACAAATGCCTCCACCATATTCATTACCGCACCGGCCGCGCGGACAGATGCCTTTTCCACATTCTGCCAGAACACATCAAGACCGCATTCTTCCTCAGTATCTGAAATAGCCCGTATGCAGCAGAACGGAACGCCGGCTGCACGGCAGGCCTGTGCCGCAGCGGCAGTCTCCATATCACAGCTAATGGCGCCCTCCGAGGCAAAACGGTGCACAAGGCTCTCCCGCCCCTCTTTGTCAATAAATGCCTCACCGGTGAGATAAACAGCGGGGATGATTCCCGGAGCACAGCGCTCAGCCAGCCCGACCAGATCACGGTCTGCCGTGAACCATTGATCGTCCATCTTAGGATAATCCGCCCGGATCACATCCATGGGCAGATCATGATGCGTGCACTTCACACCCACAGTCAGATCCATCAGACGCAGCTGGGGACACAAACTGCCGCCCACACCGGAGATCAGCAGAGCTGCCGGGGAAAACAGATCAATCAGCCCCTGGGCACCAAGAGCGGCATTGACCTTTCCCATACCGCTGCGCACAAAGCAGACCTCTCTGCCCCGCAGAGTCCCATGCAGAAAGCGCAGAGAATTCTTTTCGATTTTTTCACTGACGCGCAGCTCCTTCAGAATAGGCGCGGCCTCGGCCTCTACTGCACAGAGTATGGCTATCACAGGTCTTGCTCCTTTCACATCACAGTTGCCGGGTATAGCTATACCATGCCCAGTTCCTTTTTAATCTTCTGCCACTGGGCAACGGCCATTTCGTCACACCGGTTGTTATACGGATTTTCGGCGTGCCCCTTGACCCAGTGCAGATGCACATCGTGCTTTTCCACCAGCTCCAGAAGCTCCTGCCAAAGATCTGCGTTCAGTGCCATTTTTTTATCGGCCTTGCGCCATCCTCTGGCCCGCCATGAGACAGCCCATCCCTTCTCCAGTGCGTCGATCACATATTTGGAATCGGAATAGAGCTCCACGCGGCAGACCTCCTTCAGTGCCTTCAGCCCCTGGATCACCGCCATAAGCTCCATCCGGTTGTTCGTCGTCATGATATCGCCGCCGGAAAGCTCCTTTTTGACCTCTTTATAGAGCAGAATTGCCCCCCAGCCGCCCGGTCCGGGATTTCCGGAGCAGGCGCCGTCCGTATAAAGTGTAATGGTTTTCATGCCTTATTCAGCGGTCTCTTCTTCCTCTTCATGCTCGGCACGGGCAATGGAGATCACATGGCTGCCCTCGTTCACGCGCATGATGCGCACGCCCTGGGTCTGGCGGCCATAGAGATTGATGCTCTCCACGGGCATACGGATGATCGTACCGTCATCAGAGATGACCAGAATATCCTCATCCGGATCTACGGCCTTTACAGCCACCACAGAGCCGGTTTTTTCCGTAACCTGATAGTTTTTCAGTCCAAGGCCGCCGCGGTTCTGAGGTCCGTTTTCGCCGCGGATATATTCATCCACATCTGTCCGCTTTCCATAGCCGTTTTCCGTAACGGAGAGAACGGCAGCGCCCGGACGGATACGGGCCATAGCCACGCACTCATCACCCTCACGCAGACGGATGCCGCGGACACCGCCGGCATCGCGGCCCATGGGACGCACATCGCTCTCCTTGAAGCAGATAGCATAGCCTGCCCGGGTAGCCATGAGGATATTCTGCTCGCCGTCCGTAATGCGCACGTCGATCAGGGCGTCGCCCTCTTCCAGATGCAGGGCACGGATACCCACATTGCGTATATTCCGCAGAGCGGCCATGCTCAGGCGCTTGACCGTACCAAAGCGTGTACCCATGACCAGGTATACATTTTCGTCAAATTCCCGGATATGCATCATGGTCGTGACCTTCTCGCCATTTTCCACCTGAATGATATTGACGATATTCGTTCCCTTGGCATTTCTGCCCGCCTCGGGGATCAGATAGCCCTTTTTACGGTAAACACGGCCCTTATCCGTAAAGAACAGAATAAAATCATGGGTGGAAGCGGTAAATACAGTCTCCACATAGTCCTCTTCACGGGTGGCCATTGCGCGCACGCCCTTGCCGCCGCGGTTCTGCGTACCGTATTCGCTCACGGGAGTACGCTTGATGTAGCCATTATGGGTCAGCGTATAAACGCAGGCTTCCTCTTCAATCAGATCCTCTGCATCGATCTCATTCTCCACCTCGCAGATCTCTGTCTGACGGTCGGTGCCGTATTTTTCCTTAATGGCAAGCAGCTCTTCCTTCAGTACATTGATCAGCTTTTCATCACTCTCAAGCAGCTCACGGTACCAGGCGATCTTTTCCTCAAGCTCTTTATATTCGGCCTCCAGCTTTTCCCGGTCCAGTCCCTGCAGACGCTTGAGCTGCATATCCAGAATAGCCTGAGCCTGCACCTCGCTGAGTCCAAAGCGCTCCATCAGATTTTCGCGTGCATTGTCATAGCTGGAGCGGATAATACGGATGACCTCATCAATATTGTCCTGTGCGATCAACAGACCTTCCAACAGATGTGCCCGCTCCTGCGCCTTTTTCAGATCATAACGTGTCCGGCGCACCAGAACATCCTTCTGGAACACCAGATATTCATCCAGAATATGCCGGAGGGACAGAATGCGGGGCTGGGTCTGATTCTGAACCAGAGCCAGCATGATGATGGAAAAACTGCTCTGCAGCTGTGTCTGTGTATAGAGCTTGTTGAGCACGATCTGGGGATTAGCGTCCCGCTTGAGCTCAATGACCATACGCATACCGTTGCGGTCAGACTCATCACGCAGGTCGGCAACGCCCTCCAGGCGTTTTTCCTTGACCTGCTCTGCAATATTCTTGATCAGCTGCCGTTTGTTTACCTGATAGGGCAGCTCGCTTATGATAATGCGGGTACGGTGATCCTTGCCGTATTCCTCAAAGTCCGCCTTGGCCCGTACGATCACTCTTCCGCGGCCGGTAGCATAGGCCTGGCGGATGCCGCTGCGCCCCATGATAATGCCCTTTGTGGGGAAATCCGGGCCCTTGATGCAGCCCATAAGGTCAGCAAGTGTGGCCTCCGGATTATCCAGCACGCAGATACATGCGTCAATGACCTCACGGAGATTGTGGGGCGGAATGTTTGTAGCCATACCGACGGCAATACCGGAGGAACCGTTGACCAGCAGGTTGGGGAACCGGCTGGGCAGCACTCTGGGCTCCTTGCGGGATTCGTCAAAGTTGGGATCCCAGTCTACCGTGTCCTTATCGATATCACGAAGCATCTCGTCCGCAATGCGGGACATGCGCGCCTCTGTATAACGGTAAGCTGCCGGGGGATCTCCGTCAATGGAACCGAAGTTGCCGTGTCCGTCGATCAGCGGGCAGCGCATGGAAAAGTCCTGCGCCAGACGCACCAGTGCGTCATATACGCTGGCATCACCATGGGGATGATAGTGACCGAGCACATCGCCAACGGCAGTAGCGCACTTTTTATAGGGATTTGAGTGAGTCAGATTGCCCTCATACATGGAATAGAGAATACGGCGGTGTACCGGCTTCAGTCCGTCGCGCACATCGGGCAGTGCCCGGCCCACGATAACAGACATGGCATAGTCGATATAGCTCTTATGCATTTCCTTGACCAGCTCAGACTCTGTGATTGACTGATTTGGAAATGCAATATCCTCCGGTTTATAGTCTCTGTTATGTGCCATAGAATCAATTTCTCCTTTTTTAGGATGGAAAGGGTGCTGTCTATCCGTGCCGGACGGCTCAGATATCCAGGTTTACCACGTATTTGGCATTGGTCTCTATCCACTCGCGGCGGGGCTCTACTTCCTCGCCCATCAGAATGGTAAATACCTCATCGGCTGCAACTGCATCGGCCAGAGTAATGCGGCGCAGGGTGCGCTGCTCGGGATCCATGGTAGTCTCCCACAGCTCATGCGGATCCATTTCACCCAGACCTTTGTAGCGGGAGATTTCTACTCTCGCGTTGGGATTATCTCCGCGCATTTCAGCGGAAATGGCATCGCGCTCCTCATCGGAATAGGCCACTCTCTGCTGCTTGCCCCGGTTGAGCTTATACAGCGGCGGCACAGCGGAATAGATATAGCCCTTTTCAATTAACGGACGCATATAGCGGAAGAAAAATGTAAGCAGCAGAGTGCGGATATGGCTTCCGTCCACATCGGCATCAGCCATGATAATAATTTTGTGATAGCGGAGCTTTTCCAGATTGAACTCCTCACCGATGCCCGCGCCGAGCGCGACGATCAGCGGATAGAGCTTATCGTTGCCGATGACCTTGTC
>CAKTGW010000024.1 GCA_934561725.1 uncultured Oscillospiraceae bacterium | reverse complement strand
TGCAACAATATTCTGGAAACACTGGATTATTCAGCTGGATGGAGCACTGCTCCCAAGCCGGTACCGGCACAGCCCGCCGCCCAGAAATCCGATCCCGGCGACTATGGCACGCCCTATTACTGGTATGACGAGGACGGCGACGTCTGGTACTGGAACGGCTATGAGAACGAGTTCATCGGCTATGGCGACAGCTACTATATCGACGATGACGGACAGTATTATGAGTCCAACGACGCCGGATGGGACTATGACGATGGCTGGGGAGACTATGTGGACGATTATGACCCCTGGTCTGATCCGGGCGACGGCTGGGACGACTATTCCTATGACGATGAGGGCTGGGGCGACTACTTCGACTGAGCCTGAACAGATCCGCCCTCTGAGGTACATGCCCTCAGAGGGCGGATTTATTTTAGTATAAAGATCATCACATCATGATTTACATTTGCGTATGATTCTGCTACAATAGCTATAGTTTGGTATATATGCCAAAATGTTCAGATCTGGTATCCATAGACGAGGGAACAGAGATAAGGAGGATCCATGAAAAAACGTATTTTCAGTCTGCTGCTTGTTCTGGCCATGTGCCTGACCATGCTGCCCGGTGCAGCGCTGGCAGAGGAAATGGACACAAACGAAGCTCAGGTGATAGAGCCGGCTCCGGAAGAGACTCCGCAGGCAGCGCCTGCGCCGGAATCCACGCCGGAACAGGAAAACGCAGGGGAGCCGGACGGATCCGAAAACGGCATAGCCCTGTATGCGGATGAGACGTCTCAAGTGTGGGCTGTGGTCACTCCTCAGTGGGGCGGCAATATAAGTTATCTTTCTGAGAAAGAAGCAACTGTGTCCGTAAGAAGTGGACATAAGATTCAATTGTTGGCTGATTCTGACAATAAGATTACTCTGCAAAAACCCAGTAACAATGAAGTAACAGGTGTTCAAAATGTCACCTTAGATATCAATGGACATACTTTAGGTGAACTTGTCATCAAGCAGAATGTCCACTGTACAATAATTGATTCGGGCAGCAGCGAAAAAGGAAAAATTACGACGGTTACACTAAGATCATCAGGAAGTAAAAAGGTGAGTCTGCAGAGTGGCCACATTGGTAAAATAGTCACATATTACTATAATGAGGTTGCGCTTTCTGGTGGTTACGTCGAGGAGGTTTCTCAGGGGCAACTGCCGGGTTCCATTAAGAATTGCCTTGCACCCGGCTATGCACTGGCGGATGCGGACGGCAAGGTGTATGAATACGCCACTGCTCCGTCCTCCAACGCCTACATTGTTCCCTGTCCGGGACATGTGGTTGAAAAAACAAACTGCATCTACTGCAACAAGGAAATCGGCGGAAAGTACGTATATGCTCCCGCAAGCGGGGAAGAAAAGGCATTTGAGTCCTTTGATGATGCAAAAAAGTATGCAGCTGAAACTCCGGGCGGCACGCTCACCCTGTACAACGATGCTGTTGCAGGATATCTGTACGGAAATTATACCCTTGATCTGAACGGCAGAAAGCTTGAGGCATCGTCTGATTCCCCGGTTCATTTTGGCAACAATGATAATTATGCCCAGCTCACCATAACCGGTAATGGAAAAATTCCTATGCTCGAATTGAGCAATAGCAACGCCAATGTGACCATTGAAAACGGTGAATTTCAAGTCGTCGATGTACGATACGGCAAGCTGACTGTATCCGGCGGCAAGTTTGGTACCCTGCTCGTGTGTTCGTCTGCGGAGTTGTCCGGCGGCAGCTTTGAAAACCTCAAGCTGCCGGCTTCGGGTGCAGCACCGCTCTTTGGCGATTTGCCGGCCAACGGCTATGATCTGCGCAATGCATCCGACAAAAGCTGGGTCAGCCGCGACACGCTGTATGGCAGCGCGGCTAAAACTCTCAGCAATGTAGAGATCGCTCCGGCGCCCTTCAGTCTGTCCGGCATCGACGTGGCGGATACGGTCTATTCCGGCCAGACGGTCAATCTCTCGACCACGGTCCAGATGGCCGATTCCAACACGCCCACCACCGCAAAGCCGCTGACCGTGCAGTTTACGGTAAACGGTACGGCAGGGAAGGAGCAGACCATCAGCTCCGCCTTTTCCGGCGGCAAGACCATTACGGACACCTTTACAGCGAATAGAACAGGCGAGATGAGCATTACGCTGAAGGTCTCCTACGGTGATGATTACTACATCCTGCGTACTCTGAGCCGCAGCATTACTCAGTGCTCACATCCGGGATTGATACAGAGAGACGGCAAAGTTTACTGCTCCGTCTGCGGCAGGGCAGCCGAGGCAGAGCTGACGCGGAATGGCGTTGTTAACGCATCTTACATAGACTTTGCCGATGCACTGAAGGCCGCGCAGGCCGAGGAAAACAGCGGCTGCACTGTTACGCTGCTGAGCGATGTGGTTGCACCGGCCACTACGTCGATCACGGACGCAGACTCGAAAAACCTTTGCATCTCTGCCGGCACATTCACCTTTGATCTGGGCGGCCACACGCTGTATATGGAAAGCTTTCCTCAGGAGCTGGAGATCTCAGGTACGGCCAATGTAACGCTGCAAAACGGCATCGTGTATCAGCGCGGATATGATACTGGGTGGTCCACCAGCGCCATCTACATCAGTGGCGGTACGCTCAGCTTGAGTGCCAATACTCACGGCGGACTTTCAAGTTCCAATGGTCAAGATTATCTTTACTATGCCATCACGGTGTCGTCCGGCGGCAATCTGACTGTGTCCGGCGGGACCCATGAGGGCGGACTGAATGTTTTGGAGAAATCGACCGGAACGGTCAAACTGCTTGGCGGTACCTTTACCTTGAATACAAAGAATACAAACATGGGATACAGCCTCCAGAATCGTCAGAATGAAAGTAATTCAAAGGTTTCCGATCTGCTGGGTGAAAACTGCATCTTTGTCACCACCGGGGACACGCCTCGTAAACTGACAGAAAATGAATATTCCAGCACGGTCGTCAAAATGGACGTGCGGGTGATCCTTCATGATCAGCACCATTATTCCGGCGATACCGGCATGTGCGGCTGCGGTGAACTGGCCGAAGCGGTCGTTGTGCCTGCGGGCAGCACCTCCGGTACGGCGTATGAGACCTTTGCCGAAGCAGCTGCGGCCATAAAAGACGCCTGCACCATAAAGCTGATCAAGGATGTCACATCATCTACCCCCAGTTCGCTTGAACTGAGCGGTACTGCCACGCTGGACTTGAACGGGAAAAAGCTGCCCACGTCAATCAATTTCAACGGAACCAAACTGACTGTCACCGGAAACGGAACGATGACGGGCGAGTTAAAGATATATACCGGTTCTGCTGCCATAGAGAACGGAACCTTCCAGTCGGTGAGAGTCTTTGAAAAAGCCGGAGATGTCAATATTCAGGGCGGGACCTTTTCTTATCTTTACGCATTCACTTCACAGCTCAAGCTGAGCGGTGGCAGCTATGGCAGCATTAGTCTTGCTCATACAAGCCCCAATCCTATTAACCGGATCAGCTATATACTGGCTGCCGGGTACAGCCTGAAATACAACAATACCGGAAAGTGGCTGACTCCGGAAAAGGTCAACAGGGCAGTCACTGCCCAGGCAGCAGGCGCGCTTGTTAATGTAGCCGCAGTAAAAACGCCGTTTATGCTTGGCACACCGTCTACGCCTGCGGAGAGCGCTATTCTGAGCGAAGTCACGCTTTCCGTACCGGTTCTTCCCAATGCGGCATCTGATATCAATAACGTAACTGTCGCCTACTACGTCATGGCGCCGGGCGAGACAACTGCGCAGGTGTCTAACAGTACATTTACGCCTGATAAGGCGGGGGATTATATCTGGTATGCTGTGGCAAGCAACGGCGACTATACAGAGCAGAGCGACGGCTATACACTCACTGTCAAGCTGCTTGAAATGTCCGGCGTCTCCGTACAGCAGAAGGGCACGCTGACCTATACGGGCGAGCCTTTGACCGCAGATGTAGAAACGGCGTGCACTGTACCGTCCTCCGGCGTGAGCTTCACCTATGCCGCGGAGAAAAACGGAACATACAGCAGCACCGTACCGGCCTTTACCGGCGCCGGAAAGCATATGGTATACTTCAAGGCCAATGCGGAAAACTATGCCGAATTCAGCAGCAGCTTTGAGATCGAGATCAAAAAGGCTGTACCGGAAATCGATTGGACCCAGTATGATAACAGCTATGGGTCTTATAAATTTACCGGTAATCCGATCCCTGAACCCACTGCGGATAACATCGTTATTACAAATGCCACGTTCAGCGATTTGGAGTTCAAGTGGTACACACGGACGACGAGCGGCGAGAAGGACACGGAACTGAGTGGAGCGCCCACATACGTCGGTGCTTACATCATTGAGGCCGTTTTTGCCGGCAACGATAATCTTGAAGCGAAAAGTATAGCGCACAACGTCAATATCAGACAGGCGGAGCATGAGGGAATTTCCAAAGATATCATTGTCTATCGTGCGCCGGTCACTCAGTCGCATACATATTCGCTGGAGGAGTTCCTCACAGGTGTCCCGTATGGCGATAGCCTCAGTATATCATACACAACTATCCTGGACGAAGGTCTCAACGGAGCTCTCACTGGCCTTGGCGGGAACAGAATTGAAATAAAGCTTTTTGCTATGGATCTCACTCAGGAAAACGGCGAGATCGGTGCTTTCTATCTTGAACTGGATAGCCAGAATTATTCTAAGATTCCCCTTACACTGCACATCAAGACAATTCCCCAACTGGAACCCGTCAACGTTCAGGTCACTCCGGCAAGGAACACCTTGACCTATGGCGAAACACTGGGCAGCATTGCTCTGACTGCATCCGCCGAGTACAACGGTACGCCGGTTCCCGGTACAGCCGTATGGACTGCGCCGGACACGGTCTATCCGGTGGATAACTCTCCCATAACCGCAGGATGGGTCTTTACGCCAACGGATAATGTCACCTATAAGGCCATTACCGGCAGCAGCCAAATCACTGTTGCCAAGGCGGAGCTGACCGTAACGGTGCCCACCGTGCTGGATCTTACCTATAACGGAGATGAGCAGAAGCTGGTCGGGCAGGGAAGTGCACCTCAGAGCTATACCATGGAGTACAGTCTGGAGCAGGACGGCGGCTACAGCAGTGAAATTCCCGCAGCTGCCAATGCCGGAACATACACGGTGTGGTACCGTGTAACAGGCGACTCGAACTATAACGATGCGCATGGATCCGTCAAAGCCGAGATCAGAAAGGATACGCTCACAACTCCCAGTACTGCCACACTGCGTGTTTACAATGACTGGGCCGATGTCTACGAGCTGGCGTTCACGCTGCCGCAGTTGTCCGGCTCCAGAACTTACGGCGTTCCTGTTGCCTGTGGTGTCCCGGTTGTTGCGCTGGACAATGGCCGCTGCACAGAGAGCGCAACAGTGACTGAAAATGACGACGGAACTTATACACTGCGTCTGCAGGTCAACGCCGTATCGGGCATTACCGGAGATATCGGTACAGTCAAGATCAACGTAGCAACGCAGAATTATCAGGACTTCACCATGACCGTCAATGTTGAGGCCTTTGACCGCACAACAGCTGCGATCCAGCTCACAGCGGATAAGCAATCCATGCGCGGGCGAGGGACTGTTACTTTTAAGGTCAATCGCGGACTGATTCCGGAGAATGCAGTGATCACTGTTACCGGAGCGGATGAGAACGGCAGCACGATCACAGCCGCTCAGAATCCGGACGGTAGTTTCAAGGCCGTTCTCCCGAACCGCACGCACACATACATCTTCACGGCCGCCTTTGCCGGCAGCCGAATGTATGCTCTGGCCAGCGATGATGTTGAGGTTTCCGTTACTCATCGTTCCAGCGGAACGACTACCAGCGGAAGCACAGGCAGCAAAGATGAGCCGGCAACACCAACTCCGGAGTTTGACGATGTACCGAAGGACAGCTGGTTCCGAGAGGACGTTGAAAAAATCTGCGATGCCGGATTGATGAATGGTATTTCAAGCAGTCAATTCGGTCCGCAGCTCAGCACCACGCGCGGAATGCTGGTGACGATTCTGTACCGCTTGGAGAATGAGCCCGTCGTGAAGTTTGATCATGGCTTTACGGATGTTAGCTCCAGCAGCTATTACAGTACAGCAGTCGCTTGGGCGGCAAAAAATGAGATCGTTAAGGGCATTGATGCAGCGACCTTTGCGTCCGAACTGCCCGTCACCCGTGAGCAGATGGCAAGCATGCTGTTCCGCTATGCGTGCTATCGCGGTATGGATGCGGTCACGCTTGCAGAAAACCTGTCCGCATTTACCGATGCTGACCGCATCAGTCCCTACGCCATCCCTGCTTTGAACTGGGCCGTCGGTGCAGGGCTCATACAGGGCAGCAGCAACCGTCTGGGGCCCAGCGCATATGCCACCCGGGCTCAGTTGGCCGCAGTCCTCAACCGGTTTATTACCGCACAGCATATTTCTCTGGATAAATAATTGGAAAGCCACGACGAAAGTCGTGGCTTTCCTGTATTGTGATCTGAGAATAAAAGAACGTCGGAGCAAGCGATATGGAACTTGCTCCGACGTGGTACGGGCATGGGGACTTGAACCCCAACGCAAAAGCACGAGAACCTAAATCTCGCATGTCTACCAATTCCATCATGCCCGCAAATATGAGCGGCAGGGACACCTGGCGCTATTTTGTTATCTCTGCTTTTACAGGAAAAGAAACCCTATTACCGCAAAAGATTTCTCTTTTCAATTTCTTCCTTGATTTCAGGGATAGACATTCCAGATTCATCAACAGCGATATTTAGATAGGATACCGATGAACGTTCAACCTTAACTGTTCCAAAGTTATAAGCAATTCCAAGCTGCTTACATGCTGCAGCATAAAAATTGTTCCAAGAACGATGAGATCGTTGTTTTACGGCAATTACTTTTTCAAAACGATTGTCCATCAAGATTTCTCTTTTCCAAATCTTATATAGCACTAGTTTAATCTACATTTTATACTATACCATAGTCGGCTGCGCATGTCAATCAAGCTTATGGAGTGCCTATGTGTGTCTCCGGTTGACAAATGCTGCGGCTCAGTCTATTATTGATAGGTCAACGTATTCAGCAAATTTTTTATAGTGATTATGATTACAGATGAGAGGGAGTAAGCAGCTTGAAGCTGAATAAATACTCTATCGCCATTATTTGCGGCGGTGCATTATGGGGAATGATGGGCCTGTTTACGCGCCAGCTCACACAGTGGGGCTTCACATCCTATGATACCGTGTTTATCCGCTGTGCAATCGCCAGTATTCTTTTCGGCCTCACGCTCCTGATAAAAGACCGCAGCCAATTCAGGATGCGCCTGTGTGATCTGTGGTGCTTTATAGGGTCCGGTATATGCAGCCTTCTCTTTTTTACAGTCTGCTATGTTCGGGCAATAGAATTGATGAGCTTGTCAACAGCTGCGATTCTCTTATATACGGCGCCTTCGTTTGTTATGCTTCTTTCACTGCTGTTTTTCAAAGAACGACTGAATTGGCAGAAGCTGACCGCCTTGGCGATGGCCTTTATCGGCTGCTGCCTTGTATCCGGCATAGGCAGCGGAAGCAGACTGAGTGCTGTTGGGCTTTTGTATGGGCTCTGCGCCGGCTTCGGCTATGCGCTGTACAGTATTTTTGCGCGTTTTGCCATGCTGCGCGGATATGATAGTCTTACGATCAATTTCTATTCCTGCCTGATGTGTGCGCTGGGTGCCGGTGCCTTTTGGGGCGTTGGAGAGCCGCTCCGACTCATGATGGCTTCATCAGACAAGATCATATTCTGTCTCCTGTTCGGGCTGATCGTTTCATATCTGCCGTATCTGCTGTACACCTACGGACTGACAGAAACAGAAAATGGAAAGGCGTCCGTCATGGCGTCTGTTGAGCCGGTCATGGCGACCTTGATCGGAATACTTGTATTTCATGAGAAGATGACATTCTCCTGCGTGCTGGGAATCTTATTTGTTTTAGGGGCAATTCTCGTTCTCAACCGGAGAGCAACGGAAGAGGTAATATTATGAAAGGAATCTGCTATATTGTTGGTGCCGGGAGCTGTGAAAATATGCAGTTTACCCCAACAGCCGATGATTTTACCATAGCCGCTGACGGCGGATATGCGTCCCTTTGTTCGCAGCACATGACACCTGATCTGGCAGTAGGAGACTTTGATTCACTGGGATATCTGCCCGGCAATGTGCCGGTCCTGCGTCATCCGCCCGAAAAGGACGACACAGATATGATGTTGGCAGTCGCTCAGGGCTTTGAGCGCGGATTTGAAAAATATATTCTTTTTGGCGGCTTGGGCGGCAGATTAGATCACAGTCTGGCTAATATCCAAACGTTGTGCTACATTTCCCGGCGTGGAGGCAGGGCCTGGCTCTGGGG
>CAKTGW010000023.1 GCA_934561725.1 uncultured Oscillospiraceae bacterium | reverse complement strand
CCATTATCGATCTGAGATATTACAATGGAAATATTGCTGAATATGTTCAGGAGCACGATCTTGACATGGCACTTATCTGCTACAGCGCAGCGAATTTCTCATCTGACATGAATTTGTATAAGCTTGCAAGATAAGCGGGATTAACGCGAAACCTCCCCGGACTTCACATTTCCGGGGAGGTTTTTTACGTTCTTATTTACAACACATTACATTTACTGTATTTTGGAGCAATCTTTTTTTCCTGATCTGTATTCTGATAAGACTAATCCTATCATAGTCAGTACCGTCCCTGTGCCTGCCAGTGCAGTCATAGTCTCATGTAAAATTAGAAAAGACGAAATAACCGTTATCACAGGCACCATATAGATATACACGCTTGTCTTTACTGCGCCTAATTCTTTTACTGCAAAATTCCATGTCGCAAAGCATAGTGCAGAAGCACCTAAGCCCAAATATAAAATATTAAACAGATATTTCACATTTGCAAATTTAGATAAATCCGGCTGAAAATCAAAGAAAATCATCGCAGGTATCATGAATATCATACCATAAAAAAACGTTCGCCGGGTAGAAAGGATCACCGGATATCCGAAACTGCTGATCTTCTTTGTCAATATGGAATAGCAGGCCCACACAAATGCTGCGCCAACCGCCAGAAAATCACCCATAGGACTAAGCTCCAGCCTTCGTCCATTAAAACTGATCAGGCTTATTCCAACCATTGCTACAGCAAAGCCGATAAAAAACGGAGCCTGTGGTCTTTCTTCCGACTTCATAAATAATTGTGCCAATACGGCCGTAAAAAATGGTGCAACAGATACGATTACCCCCACATTGGACGCCAATGAAAGAGTTAAGGCAATATTCTCCATCAGATAATACAGGCATATTCCACATAGACCCGCAGCTGCAAAAATCAATTCCTGTCTATAACCTGCAGTCCTTAATCTTTGGGGATAAACAGCAAATAAAGCCAAAAATCCCATGATAAAGCGTAAAAATAGAATTTCAACCGGCTGAAACACTTCTAACAGGATCTTGGTAGAAATAAATGTCGTTCCCCAAATTGCAACCGTCAATAACGCAACTAAATGTCCCACTGTCCGTCTATGCTCCATTTCTCTTGGTCTCCTTGTCAAAAACTCTATTATAATAAGCACTGGGTGAAAAGCCAATAAATCTTGTAAAATAATTGGTAAAATGGCTCTGATCTGAAAATCCCATCTGCATAGCAGCGTCTACAGGATGTATGCCTTTGCCCAGCAGGACCTTTGCTTCATCAATACGAAGTGACTCTAAATATTGATATGGAGTAACACCTTTTTCTCTTATAAACGCCCGAAGCAATGTAGATTTACTTACTCCCGAATAACGGCATATCTGATTTAAATAAATTCTTTCATGAAAATGCCGCCGAATAAATTCACAAGCGTCTTTTATCCCCTGAGAGCAGTTTTCTTCACCGATTTCAAAGACCCGTCCATAATTCTGAAGCAGTTCTGAAACCAAAAGTGATAAGCGCTCTTTCCATGAATCTAAGGGAGCTCTCATTATCTGTTCATGAAGTGCGTGAAAACGGCAGGCTATGTCATCATCACAAATTATATTTTTGGAAAAGCCCGGAAGCTCTGAACTTTTTGCTTCTTTTTCCACCAGTTTAAGCATTGCACTCTTGGAAATATTAAAGCCCCAATAGTCAAAAGCACTGCCATCGCTCTGAACACAAGCGTGATTATCTCCCGGATTTAAAAGTATAATATCTCCCTTTCCTATTCTGTATTTGTTTCCCTTACAGGATAACATCCGCTCTCCTGACTCAACATAACCAATCACATAATACTCATGAAAATGATTTGGGAAAGGCCGCTCAATGCCCACAAGACGATAGGCTTCCATTTGCAATTCATTACAGACTACCGTTCGTGTTTCTTTCCTCATATGGCTCTGCTCCCTTCCTTATATCATTTTACTGCTGAATATTGGAAAAGTCTTGTAAAATATCTTCAAAGTTTTAAACTTAGACAAAAAAGCAAGTGCCGCCCAGCCAATCAACGACCTTGCGGCACTTACTTCATATTATTGAGTTCTGATCTTCAGATGAATTTTATGCTTTACCGTCTGAACCCAGAACGTTGACGATTTTTGCCTTGACTAACTCACGAATATTATCCCGGCCAGGAGTCAGATACTGGCGCGGATCAAAGTGCTCCGGATGCGCTGCCATATGAGCCCGAATTCCAGCCGTCATTGCCAAACGAAGATCGGTATCTATATTGATCTTACATACAGCCATTTTGGCTGCTTGCCGCAGCATATCTTCAGGGATACCGATTGCATCAGCCAAATCTCCACCGTTTGCATTAATGATATCAACATATTGGGGGATCACGGAAGAAGCACCGTGAAGAACGATCGGAAATCCCGGCAGACGTTTCTCTACCTCCTCCAAAATATCAAAGCGCAGTTGAGGCTTCTGTCCTGGTTTATATTTAAATGCACCATGACTTGTGCCAATTGCAATCGCCAGAGAGTCAACACCGGTCTTTGTGACAAACTCTTCTACATCTTCAGGGCGAGTATACGAGCTGTCCTCTGCTGAAACATGAATATCGTCCTCAATTCCGGCTAAGCGGCCCAGTTCGCCTTCTACAACAACGCCCCTGTCATGTGCATATTTAACGACCTGGCGGGTCAGGGCAATGTTCTCCTGCAGGCTATGTTTGGAGCCATCGATCATGACAGATGTAAAGCCACCATCAATGCAGCTTTTGCAAACTTCAAAATTCTCACCATGATCCAAATGCAGGCAAATAGGCAAACCGGTATCCTCTATTGCCGCCTCTACCAGCTTTACAAGATAGACATGCTTGGCATATTTGCGTGCGCCCGCAGAAACCTGCAGGATCAGCGGTGCCCTCACCTCAGCGGCCGCCTCAGTAATTCCCTGAACGATTTCCATATTGTTTACATTAAAAGCGCCGATCGCATATCCTCCATCATAGGCTTTGCGGAACATTTCAGTAGATGTAACAAGTGGCATAATTTCAACTCCATTTGAATAGAATAATTTTATCTGGTTAACAGCACCATTATAACACAGAATCAATGAAAATAAAGATGAAATCATGTGTTTATTTTCCAATTAAACTATGGTATCATAGGTTAAACATACGTCGATTAATAATAAACCGGAGGAAGAACTATGCATAACCAGCTTACAGGAGCATGCATTATTGGTCAGTCTGGCGGACCTACCGCTGTGATCAACGCCAGCGCTTACGGCGCTATTCGCGCCGCTCTGGATAGCCCGTTTATAACCCGAGTTCTGGGCGCAGCCAACGGCATCGTAGGCGTTTTGAATGACAAGCTCTATGATATGGATCAGGAAGATGAACAGGAGCTTAGCCTGCTCACAAATACCCCTTCTTCTGAGTTAGGCTCCTGCCGTTACAAAATAGCCGATTTTACAGAAGATGAGAGGGATTACATCCGCATTCTGGAGATTTTCAAAAAATACAATGTACGGTACTTTTTCTATAATGGCGGAAATGATTCCATGGACACCTGTGATAAAATAAACCGCTATATGCAGCACGTTGGTTATGAATGCCGTGTAATGGGCATCCCCAAAACGATCGATAATGATTTGTATGGAACAGATCATTGCCCCGGCTTTGGCTCCGCCGCCAAATACATTGCCACAACATGTATGGAGGTCTCAAAGGATGCACGTGTGTATGACAGCGGTATGATCACTGTCATTGAAATCATGGGCCGCAACGCCGGATGGCTTACCGGCAGTGCCGCATTGGCAACAAAATATGGTTCCGGACCTGATTTGATCTATCTCCCGGAGATCCCATTTGATCTTCAGCGTTTCTACACAGACGTAGAGAATCTCTATGCCAGTCAGGGCAAAGTACTGATTGCCATATCTGAAGGTGTGCGGGATGCTGATGGTACATTGATTGCTGCTAAGTTCAGCGATACCGCCAATACAAAGGATAATTTCGGTCATCAGCAGTTGGGCGGTCTGGCCGTGCAGTTGGCTCATGAATTAAAATGCCGTACCGGCGCGAAAGTCCGCGGCATTGAATTAAGTCTAATGCAGCGCAGCGCTGCGCATCTGGCGTCGCGCACAGATGTGGATGAAGCTATTCTGGTTGGCCGCGCTGCCGTAGAAAATGCCGTTGCCGGCAAGAGCGGCTATATGGTTGCACTTGAACGTGCGGCAGATTCTCAGCAGTATATCTGTCATGAGAAATTACTTCCGCTGACTGAGGTCGCAAATTTTGAAAAGAAAGTTCCTCTGGATTGGATCTCCGAAGAAGGCAATAACGTAACAGATGATTTTATAGCCTATGCAGAGCCGTTGATTCAGGGCGAGCCTGCCCGCATTACTGAAAATTCTCTCCCCCGCTATGCCAAATTGAAAAAAATTCTTGCAAAATAAATCAAGAAGCCATCAGCTAAAAGCTGGTGGCTTCTTTTAATTGGTATAACTAAATGTTAAAGTACTGAACAGCCGACTCGAACATCTTCATGTCATAAGCGCCCGGAACATTTTTATACAAGCCGTTGCCAATGCGCTCTGCATGACCCATTTTTCCGAAAACTCTGCCATCCGGTGAGGTAATACCCTCGACGGCAAAACAGGAATTATTGGGATTAAAATGAATATCCGCAGTAGGAGCACCGGTGAAATCTACATACTGGGTAGCAATCTGTCCGTTCGCTGCCAACTGAAGAATAAGTTCATCAGATGCCAGGAAGCGGCCCTCACCATGAGAAATCGGAACGGTATACACCTCTCCAGGTTTAGTCGCTGCCAGCCAAGGAGATTTATTGGAAGCCACCCGCACACGTACCATTCTGGACTGGTGGCGACCAATTGTATTGAAGGTAAGCGTGGGACATGCAGCATCTGTGTCAATAATTTCTCCATACGGAACCAGACCAAGCTTAATCAGAGCCTGGAAGCCATTGCAAATACCACAAATCAGTCCATCGCGTGTTTTCAAAAGCTCATGTACGCCGTCCTTAATAGCCGCATTGCGGAAGAACGCAGTAATGAACTTACCGGATCCATCCGGCTCATCGCCACCAGAAAAACCGCCGGGAATAAAGATCATCTGCGCCTGCTTGAGCTGCTCAGAGAAATATTCTACAGACTGAGTAATGTCCGATGCACTCAAATTGCGGATAACAATGATCTGGGGATCAGCGCCTGCCTTGCGCAGAACCTTGGCCGTATCAAATTCGCAATTCGTCCCGGGGAATACAGGAATAAGGACCTTCGGTTTTGCACAGTTATAAGCCGGTGCGACTCGTTTATCTGCATTAAAGTCAAAAGCCCGCATATCAGTTCCCTGCTGCTGAATATTGCAGGGGAAAATCGGCTCCAGCTTTTTTTCATATGCATCAAGCAGCTCATCCAGGGACAGCTTATGTCCGCCATAGGAAATAGACCGTTCAAATGTAGTCTCGCCCAAGGGTTCTCCTATGTCATCGTTACCAGTCAATTCCAGCACAAAGCTGCCATATGCATAATCGAAGATGGACTGCACATCTACATCGTCCGCATAGGCAAAACCAACGTTATTGCCAAAGCACATTTTCATAACGGCTTCGGCCACACCGCCGTAAGTGGGCGTATAGGCCGCGCAAACCTTTCCGGCACGCATCAGCCCAGTCACAGTGTCAAAGGTATTCAGAAGAGAGGCTGTAACAGGAAGTCCATTGGCATCATATTCAGGATGCAGCCAGACCACCTTGTGTCCGTCTCCCTTAAACTCCGGAGAGATCACCTCATCTGTTTTTCCGGTAGTCACCGCAAATGAAACCAGCGTCGGCGGCACATCAATATTCTCAAAGCTGCCGCTCATAGAATCCTTACCGCCAATTGCGGCGATATTCAACTCACGCTGCGCTTTGAAAGCACCAATCAGTGCAGAAAACGGCTTACCCCAGCGTCTGGCATCGCGGTGAAGCTTTTCAAAATACTCCTGGAATGTCAAATAGACATCCTCAAATTTTGCTCCGGTAGCAACGAGCTTTGACACGGACTCAATTACTGCCAGATATGCACCGTGATACGGACTCTTTTCTGTAATAAAGGGATTATAGCCCCAGGACATATAAGAGCAAGTATCCGTGTCCTGCTTCTCAACGGGAATCTTATGAACCATGGCCTGAATGGGCGTCTGCTGATTTACACCGCCAAACGGCATAAGTACAGTTCCCGCACCTATCGTCGAGTCAAAATTCTCAGAAAGTCCGCGCTTAGAGCAAACATTCAGATCCTCAGCCAATGCCCTATAACCGGAAACGAAATCCTCTACCGGCACCTTTGCATAGCTCTCCGGCTTGGAAGCTGTGATCTCAATATGCTTTTCCGCACCATTGGAATTTACGAACTCGCGCGAGAGATCAACGATCTTCCGTCCGTTCCAGCTCATAGTCAGACGCGGCTCAGCTTTGACCACAGCCACAATAGTGGACTCCAGATTTTCAGAATCGGCCAACGCCATAAAACGCGCTGCATCCTTAGCTTCGACTACAACTGCCATCCGCTCCTGAGATTCACTGATGGCCAGTTCAGTTCCATCCAAACCTTCATATTTTTTTGGAACAGTGTTCAAATCAATATCCAAACCGTCGGCCAGTTCACCGATAGCGACGGAAACACCGCCAGCTCCAAAATCGTTGCAGCGCTTGATCAATCTGGCTGCCTCAGGTATACGGAACAGCCGCTGAAGCTTGCGCTCCTCCGGAGCATTGCCCTTCTGCACCTCGGCGCCGCAGTGCTCCAAAGATTCAACTGTATGAGATTTAGATGACCCCGTAGCACCGCCGCAGCCATCTCTTCCTGTGCGTCCGCCCAGCAGGATCACAACATCGCCGGGTTCCGGGCATTCACGGCGGACATTTTCTGCGGGCACAGCTGCAATCACTGCACCAATTTCCATACGCTTGGCCACATATCCCGGATGATACAGCTCATCGACCTGACCTGTTGCCAATCCGATCTGGTTGCCGTAAGAACTATAGCCGGCTGCCGCAGTTGTAACTATTTTGCGCTGAGAAAGTTTACCTGGCATCGTCTCCTTGACCGGTTTCAAGGGATCAGCCGCACCGGTAACGCGCATTGCCGCATAAACGTAGCTGCGGCCGGAGAGCGGATCTCGAATCGCACCGCCAATGCAGGTAGCGGCACCACCGAAGGGCTCGATTTCCGTAGGATGGTTGTGCGTCTCGTTTTTAAACAGAAGCAGCCAGTCCTGCTCTTCGCCATCTACATTCACTTTGATCTTTACAGTACAGGCATTGATCTCTTCTGATTCGTCCAGCTTATTCAGCATTCCCTTGGCACGCATAAACCGTCCTGCCAATGTGCCGATATCCATCAGATTAACGGGCTTTGTCCTGCCGATTTCATCTCTGGCTGCCATATACTCGTCATAGGCAGATTTCAGCAGTTCGTCTTCGAACGTCACCTTATCAATCGTTGTCAGGAATGTTGTATGACGGCAATGGTCAGACCAATATGTATCAATCACACGAATTTCTGTAATTGTAGGCTCTCTGTGCTCGCTGCGGAAATATTCCTGGCAGAACTGTATATCCGCCAAATCCATAGCCAAGCCATAATCAGAAATCATTTTTTCCAGAGCAGCAGTATCCAAAGTGCAAAAGCCCTGGATCACATCTACGGATTCCGGTACTGTGAACTCATTTGCCAGCGTACTCACCGGCTCCAGGCCTGCTTCTCGGCATTCAACCGGATTGATCACATATTTTTTGATCTGGTCAATTTCAGCTGAAGTCAACTCACCATACAGCAGATAAACCTTTGCCGTCCGCACAACCGGACGCTCACCCTGGGAAATGATCTGGATACACTGGGCAGCAGAATCTGCGCGCTGGTCAAACTGTCCGGGCAGATATTCCACTGCAAACACGGCGCATCCGCTTATATTCCCCATGTCCGCGGACGCAATATCCAACTGCGGCTCTGAAAATACAGTCTTTACACTGTACTCAAAAAGCTCTCTGTCAATATGCTCCACATCATAACGACACAGAATACGCAAGTCCGTCAGGCCTTTGATCCGCAGCAGAGAGTTGATCTCATTTTTCAGGGACTGAGCCTCGTGGGCAAGTCCAGGCTTCTTCTCTACAAATACTCTGTATACCATAGCGACTCCTATTCCTTGATAGCCTTCATTGCGCGTTGTCCTATATCACTGCGGCAATATGCATTTGCAAAGTGCACATGTTCGATATTCGCATAGGCCTTTTCAATTGCACTTCCCAAATTTTCAGCCACGCAAGTGACACACAGTACTCTTCCACCTGCTGTAAGCAGTTTACCGTTTTCCAATTTGGCCCCGGCAATAAAAAGCTCACCTGCGAACTCTTGGTC
>CAKTGW010000022.1 GCA_934561725.1 uncultured Oscillospiraceae bacterium | reverse complement strand
GGGCGGTGCGGAACGGGCCGCGGCGCATCCTTGGTAAGGGGAAGCGGATTTTCCATAAAATAGTCCTGACTGGACAGGGGCGGCTGCGCATTGAGCTTGCGCTTATAGCTGCCGTCGGCACAGAGGGCGGAGGCCTTTACATTATCCTCCAGCTGCGTATTGAGGATCCACAGCAGGCACTGGCGCAGATCGCTGCTTTCAACAGGACAGGCGACCTCTACCCGACGGATCAGATTGCGGGTCATCAGATCGGCAGAGGATATGAAAAGACGGGCCTCGGCATCGCGGCCGAAGCAATAGATGCGGGCGTGCTCCAGATACCGGCCAACCACGCTGGTGACATGGATGTTCTCTGTTTTCCCGAGAATGCCCGGACGCAGACAGCAGATGCCGCGCACGATCAGCTGCACCTGCACGCCGGCCTGAGAGCACTCTGCCAGCTTGTCGATCACTTCGCGCTCGGTCATGGAATTGGCCTTGATGCAGATATAGCCTTCCGGTCCCTTGGTGATCTGCTCATCCATCAGCTCGAGCAGCTTTGCCTTGATCCCACGCGGTGATACCAGCAGGGTAGTGTATTCACCCTCCAGGTTGGACACCAGCATGTTGCGGAAAAAGGCAGTGGCATCCTCTCCGATATCCCGGCGGGCGGTCATAAAGGTCAGATCGGTATACATGGTATTGGTTTTTTCATTATAGTTTCCGGTGCCGACCTGCGTGATGTATTCCACACTGTCGCCGCTGCGCATGGTGATCAGGCAGAGCTTGGAGTGACATTTGAAGTCCTCAATGCCGTAGATCACGCGGCAGCCGGCATCCTCCAGCAGACGAGACCAGGAGATGTTGTTGGCTTCGTCAAAGCGGGCGCGCAGCTCCATCAGAACGGTGACTTCTTTTCCGTTTTCGGCAGCACGGCAGAGAATGTGGGCGATTTTTGAGCTGGACGCCAGCCTGTAGATGGTGATACGGATAGAGAGCACATCTTCCCGCTCGGCGGCCTCACTGAGTAGACGGAGAAAGGGATCCACACTCTCAAAGGGGAAGAACAGCAGCCGGTCCCGGCGGCGAATCTGCTCGATCATGCTTTCTCCGGGATCCAGACTTTCGGGCTGGCGGGGTGTGTAGGGCGGGAAGGACAGCGGCACAGAGACTTCTGCGGGCAGAGCGGCGGCAAGAGGATAGACATATTTCATACAGAGCGGCGCACGGCAGGTATAGACCTGGTGGTTTTCCACATTGATGCGGCTTCCCAGAAGCCGCTGAAATTCCGATGAAGGCTCGCCCTGAAGCTCCAGACGCATAATGCCAAGCTGTGACCGCTTTTTCAGCAGCTTGGAGACCTTGGAGCGGTAGTCCATCTCCATATCGTCGAATTTATCGTCGTCAAAGCTGATGTCCGCATTGCGTGTCACGCAGAGGACGCAGCTCTCTGAGGGCTTGAAGGAGCCGTAAAGAGAACCGGCCTTGGCGAGAAGGATATTTTCCATACGTACAAAACGGCAGGGGGATTCCGGCATCTGAATAAAACGCGGCAGGATCTCCGGTATCGGGATCAGACCGAGGGGGGCGCTGCTCCGCTTGCCGTGGAGATTGGAGGCTATGTACAGCTGTTTGTTTGCCAGATGGGGAAATGGGTGGCGGCTGTCTACGATCTGCGGTGAGAGAATCGGCAGCACCTTTGCCTTGAAATACTGGTTGACATACTTTTTTTCCGGTGGCGTCAGCTCGCTGAGTTCAAGGTCACGGATGCCGTGACCGGCCAGCGCCTCCATGACCTGTCGGTACAGGGTGTCACGTTTTTTCATGAGCCGTGGGATCTCGGCATAGATCTTTTCCAGCTGTCCGGAAGGTGTCAGGCCGGATTTGTTGTCGATATCCTTTGGGGAGATGACCGACATATCAAAAAGACTGCCTACCCGTACCATGAAAAATTCATCCAGGTTGCTGGTGAAGATAGAGATAAACTTCAAGCGTTCCAGCAGAGGAACGGTTTCATCCGCGGCTTCTTCCAGGACCCGCAGGTCGAATTTCAGCCAGCTCAGTTCCCGGTTTTGGGTGTAGCTGGTATCCCAGTTGTGATTCGGCTGCATAAATATCCCTCCCGTACTCCATAATTACTGATGACAATGCGTTTAACGCCGTATTTCTGTACGATGCCGCGCAGAATGGCGATGCCGGGGACAATGGTGTGTACACGTTCCGGTTCAGTCTTGAGGATCAGGTTGATCGCGGCGCGGTTGTTTTTGATCAGGGCCTGCCAGAGCGCCTCCAACGCATCGGCGCCGAGCTCCTTACAGCTGACCGGCAGAGAATAGAGCCGTCGGGTAAGCTTCAATGCAGTGCGCAGAGTGCCGCCTACGCCCACGATCGTCTCAAAGCTCCCGTTTCCCGGCAGTGCGGTCAGCTCCTGAGCCACCCGGGCTTCTATGTTGGCCAGAGCCGTCTTGTGGGGCAATATGCGCTTTACATAGTCCGAGTACAGGCGCAGCGAGCCGATGGGCAGACTGTTGGCTCCGGTGAGCTTGCCGCCGGAAAATGTTACGACCTCGGTGCTGGCACCGCCAATATCCACGAACACGCCGGTGTCCAGCCCCACGTCCCGCATGGCGCCGGAGTAGCCGAAAAGGGCCTCATCCAGACCGGAGATGACCTCTATGGCGAAGCCCGTGCGCTCTGTCAGCGCCCGGACGGCCTCATCCGTGTTCTGTATATTGCGGAGCGAGGCAGTGGCAAATACGCGGACGTCGTGTATGCCAAGCAGCTCCAGTGTATCCCGGAACTGAAGCAGACCGTCAGCTGCGCGGCTGATCCCCTCCGGGGTGAGTTTTTTCTTTTCCACAAAACCGGCCAGCCCTGCCATGATCTTCTCGCGGAAGAGCGTGCGGAAGCTGCTGCCATCCACATCATAGACCGAGAGCCGCATGGAGTTTGAGCCGATATCGATCAGAGCGCACTGCATGATATTCCTCCTGCTGATGGTAATTTTAATCAGTATAAGCTTTTTCGGTAAAATTAGCAATGCGGGAATTGTAAAATCGGATACATATTTTGCCGGGAAATACACAGACTGATGCAGAGGTGAGTGCTTTGAAGATGACAAACAACGAGTACAGCGAATATATCCAAAAAATATCACCGCCTTCCAAGACCTGGGTCAATGTTCCGCGGGCTTTTGTCTGGGGCGGCGGGATCTGTTGCGTGGGACAGGCGCTGCTGGAGCTGTATACACACATGGGGCTGGACAAGGAGGATACGGCCGCCGCTGTGAGTATTACGATGGTGATGCTGGGGGCCCTGCTTACGGGCGCAGGTGTATACGACCAGATGGCAAAGCGGGCGGGCGCGGGAACGCTGGTGCCCATCACCGGTTTTGCCAATTCCATGGTATCCCCGGCACTGGAATTTAAGAGCGAGGGCTTTGTGACCGGCATGGCGGCAAAAATGTTTGTGATCGCCGGACCAGTCATCGTATTCGGAATGAGTGCCAGCCTGGTATACGGACTGATCCTGGTGCTGCTGGGAAATATATAGCCGTCCCCCGGGGCGGCTTTTTTACATAGTCGGTTTGACAGAATTAAAAATATTTCGTGGGTTTTATTCCTCTCCGGTGTATTGTAGAATAGAAATACTTTGGAAAGGGGGATGGGACCTTGCACGAGAAACAGGTGATCACGGCGCTGCGGGCGCGGGAGAATGGTGCAACAGAGCTGCTGCTGCGCTATTATGGACCTTTGCTGCGCTATGTGATCGCACCCATCCTGTCAGACAGCCGGGAGAGGGAAGAATGTCTGGCCGATGCGGCCATGCAGGTATGGGAGAAGATCGACCGGTATGACGCAGAACGGGGCAGCTGGAAAGGCTGGCTCACTGCGCTGACGCGAAATCTGGCCTTAAACCGCCTGCGGCGGGAAAAGGGGACGGAAGAATCGCTGGATGAGAATGTGGTCTCACCGGCACCCGGGCCGGAAGAGCGTGTCCTGCACAGAGAGCGTCTGGAACGCCTGAATCGGGCGCTGCTGGCGCTCCAGCCGGAGGAAAGAACCCTTTGTTACCGAAAATATTATTATATGCAGTCCACGCGGCAGATCGCTGCGGAGCTGGGACTAAGTGAGCGGAGCGTAGAGGGCAGGCTTTATCGCATTAAAAAGAAGCTGCGGCTGGAGTTAGGAGGTGCGGACGATGCGTGAGTACGATTTTGATCCCATGAACGGTGCAGAGCTGAGTCAGCTGCTGTCAGAGCTGCCGCCCACAGACAATATCGTGCATGATGTCACGCCCTGGCGGCGGGCCATGGAGCGAATCGTCATCGGTCTGGCACTCACTACGATCACTCTGCATTTCCTGTGGCTGGACTATCTCCTGCCATTTATCGGAGAGCTGATGCTGGTGCTGGGGTTCCGCACCCTGCGGCAGGAGAACCGGTGGTTCAGGCTGAACTATATCATCAGTCTGGGGCGGCTGGCCGTAGGGATCGCGTCGCTGGTCGCGGCGTCCACCATATGGCAGAGCCGGATCTTTGCGGCGCTGGACACCACGGAGATCCGGGCGGGGATCGTTCTGGTCACGTTTCTCAATTTGTTTGCCCTGCGGCAGGGGCTGTGTGCGGTGCACCGCCGTGCAGGGCTGACTCCGGATTGCAGCAGTGTGAATCTGCTGATCGTATGGACAGTACTTCTCTGCGTGCTGGCCTCTATCCAGTACAGCGGCCTGCTTCTGGGATTGGCCGTTTTGGCCGTCTATATTTTGATCATCTGGAGCCTCCTGGCTGTAGCCGAATTGCTGGATGAGGCGGGGTATGCGATTTCTCCGGCCCCGGTGCGGCTGTCTGACAGCGGAATCAAAAAGCTTGTGTCGGCTGTTGTGCTTGCAGGCATGGCTGCGGGATATCTTTTCTTTCACAGCTATCCCATGGAATGGACGCCGGCTCCGGGGCCTGATGCTGCGGACACACAGGTGCAGGAGGCTGCGGACAGACTTCTGGACATGGGATTCCCCGATGAGGTCCTGAAGGATCTGAGGGCGGAGGATGTTCTTGCCTGCCGGAATGCGGTACGTCTGGTCTGGGACACGCAGGATTACCCGGTGGACAGCGGACGGCAGCTCACCGTGCTTACAGAGCCTAAGACAAACACGCTGCGCCTGACCGGCATTGCGGCAGAGCTGCCCGGGGGAAATTGGCGGATCTTCCACCATTTCCGCTGGCTGGATGACCCGGGCGCACAGGGGACGGAGAATCTGCAGATGTGGCCGGCCTACAGGGAAAACGAGTATTGGACACTGGCGGGGGAATGGAGCGGACAGCTGCGCTGTGAGCGGGACGGCACAACATGGGTCAGTGACTATTGGGCGCTGGAGACCGTGAATTATACCGGAACGGGCTTTTGGGGCAGCTATCAGAGCCGGGATGTGTTTGCCGATTTTTCCTTCCCCGGAAGGGCGGAAAATCAGCGGGGCTATGTCTCCTATGAGATCCGGGAGCTGTGTTCCGGTGCGATCATAGACTCGTGGTTTGGCTATACGCACCAGAATTCGTTCATCCAGTTTCCGGTGCGGACGGCCAGGGACATGCGCATGACGGGCAGTATGAGCCAGTCCGGCAGCTTTTTCCGGGTGCAGGACGCCCTGCAGTTTTATCCGCTGGATACGCCGCTGGAGACCCTCCGGCAGCAAACGGAAAATGCCGGAACGCCCTGAACCGGCAGGGAACATGGGGGATGCCCACTTGTCAAAGATGCAAACAAAGAGAGTCTTGAAATATTTTTCTTGACTTTCGCAGGTGAAACTGCTACAGTATAACAGAAATCAGAGAGGAGAATATATCCTTATGCTGTTTACCGCCGTTTATGCATACCGCTATTACCGCTGCTATGGCAGGGGTCGTTTTGCGTGCTCATAAACGTCGGCTGAGAGAATATACAAATTCTGCGGCTGCCTTTGTGGGCAGCCGCATTTTTAATTTTATCCCAATTTTACGTGTCAGCTCGTTCCCGGAAAGAGCTGACCGGACCGGATTTTCAGGAGGAGATCAATATGAAAACGATTGCAATTATAGGACTGGGCCTGATCGGCGGCAGTGTGTCCATGGCACTGCGCGGCTTTGAGGATTATACAGTGGTTGGCGTGGATATCGATCCGGATACGCTGGAGTATGCCCGGGGCAACGGCGTTGCAGATGTGATAACGGAGGATGCGCTCGGTGCGATCCGCGAGGCGGACGTTACCTTTTTGTGCCTGCATCCCGGCGGCATCGTGCATTTTATGGAGGAGCACAAGAATAACTTCAAGCCCGGCAGTTTGGTGACGGATGTATGCGGCATCAAAACAGCCATCATGGAAGGGGCAAAGGTACTGCCGGACTGCGTGGATTTTATCGGCTGTCATCCCATGGCGGGCAAGGAGACCTCCGGCGTGTTCAATGCGGAAAAGACCCTATTCCAGCGTGCGCATTTTATTCTCACGCCACGGGCTGAATCCCGGCCGGAAAATATAGCTCTCATGGAGCGTATGGGCCGGTATATGGGCTTCAGAGACGTGGTGAATACCACGTCCCAGCATCACGATGCCATCATTGCCTACACCAGTCAGGTCATGCATATTGTGGCCGTGGCAGTCTGTGATGACGCAGATCTGTTCTCCTGCCGCGGCTTTGAGGGCGGCTCCTTCCGGGACTGCACCCGGGTGGCCGCGCTGGATGTGCCGCTGTGGACGGAGCTGTTCTCCATGAATGCACCGGCACTGGTCAGCGTGATCCGGCGCCTGGAGGATAATCTGCGCTCTTACCGCGAGACGATCGAGCGGGGAGAGGCCCGGGCGCTGGCGGACAAGCTGGAATTCTCTGCGGCCCGAAAGCGGAAAATGAATCTGGAATGAGGTTGGAATACAACGGAAAAAGGACCGGAACCGTATGGCTCCGGTCCTTTTCAATTTTGCGGTGCATCTGGGAAAATTTGCATGAGGTCTATTTGATGAAGCCTACGTGCTTGCAGATCTCTTTTACGGCGGCTTCCTTCCGCTGATTGAAGATGATCTTGTTTTCCTCGAACAGGTTGCGTCCCTCGCTGTCGATGGAGACGATCAGAGGGCCAAATTCCCGTACACGGCAGTGCCACAGGGTTTCGGGCATGCCCAGATCACGCCACTGGGCTTCCAGAATTTCCTCGACCTCCGTAGCGGCAACTACGGCGTTGCCGGCCGGAAATACACAGTGGATCGCGCCGAATTCCCGGCAGGCCCGCTCGGTGTTGGGCCCCATACCGCCTTTACCCACGATGACGCGGACGCCGGACTCGCGTACAAACTCGTATTCAAACTTTTCCATACGCATGGAAGTGGTGGGGCCTACGGAAATCATTTCAAACCGGTCGTTGTCCAGCGGCCGGATGATCGGGCCGGCGTGGAAAATCGCGGCGTCGCGTACATCTACGGGCAGGGCGCGGCCCTCTTCTACCAGACGGCGGTGTGCAACATCGCGGCAGGTGGTTAGACTTCCGTTCAGATAGACAATGTCGCCAATGTGGATATCCTTCAGATCTTCTGCAGAGATCGGTGTGGTCAGGATCTTCTTTCCATCTCTGAGTTCCAGCATTACAAAGTCACCCCCGAATGTGTTGTAATCGTGTAGTGCAGATCTTTGTCAAAGATAATATGTCCCCGGCGGTGAGACCAGCAGCCGACGTTTACCGCCACGCCGATGGCCGAGGGGTGCCGGGCGGTGTTTTCAATGTGCACGCCCATGACGGAGTACTTGCCGCCCATGCCCTGAGGACCGAGACCGATGGAATTGATGCCATCCTCCAGAAGCTTTTCCATGTAGGCGGCCCGTTCATTCTCATTGTGGCTGCCCAAGGGACGCATCAGTGCTTTCTTGGACAAAAGGGCAGCGGTCTCCACAGAGGTGGCCACGCCCACACCCACCAGAAGCGGCGGGCAGGCGTTCAGACCATAGGAGGTCATAACATCCATGACAAATTCGGTGATGCCCTCATAGCCGGCTCCGGGCATGAGAACCATGGCCTTGCCCGGCAGGGTGCATCCGCCGCCGGCCATATAGGCATAGATCTCACACTGGTCATTGTCGGGAATAATATCCCACCAGACGGTGGGGGTACCCTTGCCCACGTTGCGTCCGGTATTGTATTCGTCAAAGGTCTCCACGCTGTTGTGGCGCAGGGGAGCGGCAAAGGTCGCCTGTACAACGGCTTCCTTCAGCAGCGCTTCCAGCTCGCCCAGCAGGGGAAAGTTGACGCCGCATTTTACCCAGAACTGGAGCACGCCAGTGTCCTGACAGCTGGGACGATCCAATTCGCGGGCCAGCTTCTGATTCCGCTTCATGGTCTCATAAATGACCTTGGAGAGAGGCGCATCCTCCTGTGCGCCCAGCTCGTCCAGCTTGGCAATGATATCGTCCGGCAGAACCTTGGCTATATGCGCTACAAAGTGGGCCATATAGTCG
>CAKTGW010000021.1 GCA_934561725.1 uncultured Oscillospiraceae bacterium | reverse complement strand
CCGAAGTTTTATATCACCACCCCTATTTATTATCCCTCTGATAAGCTGCATATTGGCCACACCTACTGCACCGTGGCAACCGACGCCATGGCACGCTATAAGCGCCTCCAGGGCTACGACGTCATGTTCCTCACCGGTACAGATGAGCACGGCCAGAAAATCGAGGACAAGGCCAAAGAGGCCGGCGTAACCCCCAAGCAGTTCGTTGATAACATTGTAGAGGGTCCCCGGGGCGTTAAGGATCTGTGGAAGCTGATGAACATCTCCAACGACCGCTTCATCCGCACCACAGATGACTACCATGTCTCTGCCATCCAGAAGATCTTCAAGAAGCTGTACGACAAGGGCGATATCTACAAGGGCACCTATAAGGGCAAATACTGCAAGCCCTGCGAGAGCTTCTGGACCGAGAGCCAACTGGTGGACGGAAAATGCCCCGACTGCGGCCGGGAGGTGCAGGATGCAGAAGAGGAGGCCTATTTCTTCCGGCTCTCCAAATATGCCGACCGGGTACGAGATCTGCTGGAGAACACCGACTTCCTGCAGCCCCGCACCCGCGTAAACGAGATGGTCAACAACTTCATCAAGCCGGGTCTGGAGGATCTGTGCGTCTCCCGCACCAGCTTCACCTGGGGCGTGCCCGTGGACTTTGATCCGGGCCATGTTGTCTACGTCTGGGTAGATGCTCTGTTCAATTACACCACTGCCCTGGGCCTGTATAACGACCGCTATGACGACTACGATAAGTTCTGGCCCGCCGATGTACATTTTGTGGGTAAGGAGATCGTGCGTTTCCACTCGATCATCTGGCCTGCCATGCTCATGAGCATGGAGCTGCCTCTGCCCAAAAAGGTATTCGGCCACGGCTGGCTGCTGCTGGACGGCGGCAAGATGAGCAAATCCAAGGGCAATGTGGTGGATCCCTATATTCTGGCCGAGCAGTTCGGCGTGGATACCCTGCGTTTTTTCCTGATGCGTACCTTCCCCTTCGGCTCCGACGGCAATTTCTCCAATGAGCTTCTGATCCAGACGATCAACACTGACCTTGCCAACGATCTGGGCAATCTGGTCAGCCGCACCACCGCTATGGTGGGCAAGTACTTTGGCGGAAAGCTGCCCGGCGGCTGCCGCGAATGGAGCGAGCCTCTGGACTGCGACCGCGAGCTGATTGCCATGGCCTCTGCACTTCGGGACAGCTACGCCGCTCAGATGGACAGCTTTGCCCCTCACAATGCTCTGGCTGAAGTATTTAAGCTGATCGACCGCGCAAATAAATATATCGATGAGAACGCCCCCTGGGTTCTGGCCAAGAATATGGATGCCAACGCCTCCCGTCTGGCACATGTGATGTATAACCTTCTGGAATGCGCACGTATCGCCGGCGTGCTTCTCACTCCCTTCATGCCCGAGAGCATGACAAAGCTTTTTGCTCAGATCGGCGCCCCCGCAGATGTGCAGACCTGGGACAGTGTCGGCCATTGGGGCAGTCTCTCTGACAGCGCTGCTGTGACCAAGGGCGAGAATCTCTTCCCCCGCGTAGACGCAGAAAAGGCTCTGGCCGAGCTGGAAGCCGCCACCGAAGCCGCAAAAAAAGCTGCGCTCCCCGCTGTAGAGCTGGAGCCACAGAATGATGAGAATGTGGATTTTGAATCCTTCTGCAAGAACGATTTCCGTGCCGTAAAGGTCAAGGACTGCCAGCCCGTTAAAAAATCCAACAAGCTCCTGCGCTTCACGCTGGACGACGGTACCGGCACAGACCGCCAGATCCTCTCCGGCATCGCCATGTACTACAAGCCCGAAGAGCTGATCGGCAAGACACTGATGGCCATTGTCAATCTGCCGCCCCGCAAAATGATGGGACTGGAGAGCTGCGGTATGCTGATCTCTGCCGTACACAAGGAGCACGGCGAAGAAAAGCTGAATCTGCTGATGCTTTCCGATGCCATTCCTGCCGGCGCAAAAATGTGCTGAGTCGATTCAAAAAATAAAAACAGCTGCCGTTGGAGAGTATTCTCCAACGGCAGCTGTTTATTTTCAGCCTTATTTCCGGATAATTCCGGAGCTGTTCCCATACTCAAACAGTCCATGCTCCGAGCAGCAGAAGTACAGCTTCCCGCCCCGCATTGCAGGGATCCTGACCTCGCCGCCCTGTTCGGGATACAGCCGCACCAACACGAGCCGGTCATATTGCGCATAGGCAAAAAAAACGCAAAAAATGCGTCTTTGTCATCTCATGGTCAAAGGTGATATAATCATCATCCTCCACCCGCTCCATACGTATCCCGTTCATCTCGTCCGCAGGCTGCGCCTTCAGCGGCTCCAGCCGTTTGCCGCAGCAGGCGATCTCGGCCTGCGATGTGGCAGTAAGTATATTCCCACATTGGGGATATACATAAAATTTCAGTCTTTTCATATTGCCTCCGTCTGTACTTTTTTCATCCAGCTCACCCGCCAGCAGTCCCTCAATATTCACTCCCAGAGCTCTGGATACCTCACTGAGCAGAGAAACGTCGGGGCAGCCCAGTCCTCTCTCCCATTTTGAGACAGTACGGTCACTCAAATGCAGCATATCCGCCAGTTTGCGCTGTGTGAATCCCTTTTCCCGGCGCAGAGCGCAGATCAATCTGCCTACCTTTTCACAGTCCATTTTTCTTCCCCCTTCGTTTCAATACCGTTAGTGTGCTGTCCCCGGTGAAATCGTATTTCTCCCCACCAGCACCATACAGAGTATAGCCCATCCGCCCCCAAAATGGCAACAAACGCATCGTAGAGTTTTGTACCGCTGTAACGCGGGCATCAAATTCTCTCCCGAAGCGTAAGAGGAATCTTTTTGTTGTGCAAAAACGGCGCGGCCAGTAACAGCCGCGCCGTTTTTTTACTGTCTTACGGACGCCCTCGTTTTTACCGGGCCGCTTCCGTTTTTCATTTATCGATCCAGCTTCAGATCGTTTTCCTTGATCCAGCCCAGCCGGCGGCAGCCAAGGCAGATCAGCCATGACAGCACTGCCGGAAGAATAAAGCAGATCAGCAGCATTCCTGTCCATTCGAACGCACCGGGTACGATTGCCTGTGCGCCCATTGCCAGTGCCTTCTCACCGGGAGCCACCCAGCCCGTCCACACGCCGATCTGACCGACCAACCCGCAGGTACCCATACCGGAGGAGACCGGCGCGCCGTTCATCTGCATCTTAAACACACATGTAGCGATTGGGCCGGTGATCGCAGAGGCCAGCGTAGGCGGGATCCAGATCAGCGGATTGCGCACAATATTCGGCATCTGGAGCATAGAGGTACCCAGTCCCTGTGAGATCAGACCGCCCCAGCGGTTTTCTCTGAAGGACATGACCGCAAAGCCCACCATCTGTGCACAGCAGCCAGCTACGGCCGCTCCGCCGGCCAGTCCAACAAGCCCCAGCGACGCACAGATCGCAGCCGAGGAGATAGGGAGTGTCAGCGCAATACCGACTGTCACGGACACCAGGATCCCCATCCAGAAGGGCTGAAGATCTGTTGCCCACATAATAAAGTCGCCCACCTTCATAGCCCCTGCGCCGATCGGCGGTGCGATCCATTTTGCCAGAGCCACACCCACCAGGATCGTTACGGCAGGCGTGACCAGAATATCGATTTTTGTCTCCTTAGAGACCATTTTGCCGCACTCACCGGCAATAATGGCAATAAGCAGCACTGCAAGGGGGCCGCCCGCGCCGCCCTCTTTATTGGCCGCCCAGCCAACGGCTACCAGAGAAAACAGCACCATGGGATCGCAGCGGAGCGCATAGCCGATTGCTACGGCCATGGCCGGCCCGGCCATATCAAAAGCATATTGGCCGATATCTACCAGAAGCGCAATATTCAGCTGCTGGCCCAGAGTTTTGATGATCGTTCCGATCAAAAGTGAGCAGAAGAGTCCCTGAGCCATTGCGCCCAGTGCGTCCACTCCATATCGCTTTGCGGAGATCTCAATATTCTTCCGCTTCAGAAACGCCTTGAAGTCTGCCATTCTCATCCAACCTTCAATAAGTAATAATTATGCCTTACATGTGTCAAGACACCTGTAAGGCATAATAAATCATTCTTATGGAATTGTCAAGCGTTTTCCGTGAGGAGGATGTGTTCTTTTTCCAACGCCTCCAGCACCCGGCTATATGCCGCCTCTTCCGGACAGCTCAGTGTGTGCAGATGGATCCCGCCCGTGAGCGCGGACAGCGGCGGTGCATTGACCGACAGCTTTTCCAGAAAGCGCTGTACATCATAGCGGCTGTGCAGCTCCAGCGGCCCGGTCAGCTGCCCGTATATCGGGTGTTCCACTACTACATCCAGCACTGCGCAGCCGTTATCCACGATAAGATAGAGCTCCTTGGCTGTATCCTCCAGGCTGTGCAGACAGGCAACCGTCCGGCGCAGCCCCGTATTCATGCGCTGCATGACATAGCCTCTGGGCGTGGCAGAGATCTCCGCTCCGGCCGCCCGCAGCAGCGCAATATCCCCTACAATGATCTGGCGGCTCACGGAAAACCGACCTGCCAGAGCACTGGCACTGATCGGTGCCGCAGCGTTCTCCAGAAGTGAGCGGATCGCCGCCCGTCTTTGCTCGGCAGTCATATTCTGGATCTCAGGCTTCAAGAGTTGCGCTCCTCCAGAAGCTGAAGCTTAACATCATAGAGCTTCTGTGAAAGATCAACATAGTAATTATGGGGATTATCAAAGCGTTTGACCTCATCCCAAAGCGTATCCAGCTGTTCCCGGCAATATTTGCGGATCTCCGGCAGCGAAGGCTGCTCATAGACCAGCCGGCCGTTCAGGAATACAGGCACCTGCAGCTCCTTGGCCGTGAAATTATAGACGTGCTTGCGCTTCCAGATCGCGTCCGGATCAAAGATCTCCAGGTCCTGATTCTCATCGACCTCCTCATCATGGAGGCAGATATAGTCTGCGATTGCCTTGCCCGTATCCTTGCCAAACAGGCGGTAGGTCTTTTTAAAATGCGGTGTTGTGATCTTTCCCACATTCTCGCTGACCTTGATTTTAGGCTGGATCACACCGTCAGCATCCTCCACAGCCACCAGCTTATAGACGCCGCCGAACACCGGCTCACTCTTGGCGGTGATCAGGCGCTCGCCTACACCGAAAGTATCGATCACAGCGCCCTGAAGCAGCAGGTCGCGGATAATGTACTCATCCAGAGAGTTGGAGACAAAGATGCTGCACTCTGTCCACCCCGCATCATCCAGCATTTTGCGCGCCTTGCGGGTCAGATAGGCCATATCGCCGGAATCCAGACGGATACCGCACTTGGTGATCCCCCGGGGCTTGAGCACCTCGTTGAATACGCGGATCGCGTCGGGAATGCCGCTTTTAAGCGTGTTATAAGTATCCACCAGCAGCACGGCATTGTCCGGATAGATCTCGCAGTAGGTCTTAAATGCCTCATACTGGCTGTCGAACATCTGTACCCAGGAATGCGCCATGGTCCCGCCGGCATATACGCCATAGAGCTGATCCGAGATGGTGCACGCCGTTCCGGCGCATCCGCCGATATAAGCCGCGCGTGCACCCAGCATGGCGCCGTCCGCCCCCTGAGCCCGGCGTGAGCCAAATTCCAGGACCGCTCTGCCCTTGGCCGCAGCCACGATACGGCTGGCCTTGGTTGCGATCAGACTCTGATGGTTGATAGTCAGCAGCAGGAAGGTCTCCAGCAGTTGGGCCTGAATAGCCGGCGCCCGCACCGTAATGATCGGCTCCCGCGGAAAAATCGGTGTACCCTCAGGCACTGCCCAGATATCGCCGGTAAACTTAAAGTTGGCCAGATAATCCAGAAAGCCCTCGCTGAACATATTGCGCCCTCTGAGGTATGCAATGTCCTCCGGTGAGAAATGCAGATTACGGACATAATCGATCACCTGCTCCAGACCTGCCGCAATGGCATATCCGCCGTCATCCGGCACTCTGCGGTAAAAGAGATCGAAATACGTGATGCGGTCGGTATACCCATAATTAAAGTATCCGTTGCCCATGGTCAGCTCATAGAAGTCGCAGAGCATGGTCAAATTCAGTTTTTCATTATTGCCGTTGCCCAATGTCATTTCACCTGTCCTTAAAAAATATTTTACAGGGGATTATTTTTTCTGGGTTTGACTTGCATTATACTGCATTTAGGGTGTCTTTGCAACTGTTTTGTCATAAGTGAAATATATAACGAAGATTTATGACAAAGCCTTTGTTTCCATTATCATTTCAAATACTTTCAGAGTTGAGATATAAAAAAAGAGCCGCCCTGCATCAGCAGGACGGCTCCTGGATTGCGGCCCGAAATCTTACCCGGAGTCCGCCGGGAAGGGGGATTACCCAGCGTGCTTCATGCAGAATCAACATTGGGGAGGTCGTTTATTCTGCGTGGGGGATTTCTTTATCCGAATACAGAATACTGCATTTTCTCAATATTTGTCTGAACTTCAATTGAATAAATTCTGAACATTTTGTAAATGAAGGGACAACATTTTATTTCCCGACGCAAAACCGTTCAAAAATCCGCGCCGTAATGTCCTCGCGCACAGTTCGTCCGGTCAGCTCGCCCAGAGCGGACATGGCGTTCTCCACCTCACACAGCGCAGCATCCGGCGTCACCTGCCCCCGCAAGGCCTCCAGCGTCTGCTCCACGCCGTTAAGCGCCCGTTCAACAGCCTCGGCCTGCCGCATATTGGTCAGTATCCCCGTATGTACCTCGGGCTCCGGAAACATTTTCTCCACCTGCGCTTCCAGCGCATCAAATCCGCTGCCCATGCGGGCCGAGACCGGCAGGACCGCCGCAAAGCGGCCGGCCTCCAGCTGCTCCAGCCTTTGGGGCAGATCTGTTTTGTTGACCAGCGCAACAGCTCTTTTTCCGGATGCGGCTGCGATCACAGCTTCATCCTCTTCGTCCAGCGGACGGCTGCCGTCAAATACAGCGATCACCAGCTGCGCACGCTGAGCAGCCGCATAGCTGCGTTCCACGCCGATATGCTCTACCAGATCTCCGGTCTCCCGGATACCGGCCGTATCCGTCAGCCGCAGCAGCACACGCCCCAACCGCAGCCGCTCTTCGATCGTGTCCCTGGTCGTGCCGGGGATCTCTGTAACGATCGCCCGTTCATAGCCCAACAGTGCGTTGAGCACAGAGGATTTGCCTACATTCGGCTTACCCAGAATGACGCAGTCCACGCCCTCCCGCACCAGCCGGCCGTGTTCAAAGCTGCCCAGCATTTCCCGCAGCTCAGCAGCCAGTTCTGTCAGCGTCTCTTCATAGCCGGCCAGCTGAAAATCATCGATATCCTCATCCGGATAGTCCAGAACGGCATGAAAATGACTCATAATATCCGTAAGCCGGGAATAGATGCTCTCCGCCCGGCGGAACAGTGTGCCGCCCAGCTGATCAGCCGCCAGAAGCGCAGCCTCCGGCGTCTCGGCATGGATCAGATCGATCACCGCTTCGGTCTGGGTCAGATCCATGCGTCCATTGAGAAAGGCGCGCTTGGTAAACTCCCCGGCCAGCGCCTGCCGGACGCCGCAGCGCCGCAGCAGCTCCATACATTCCGTAAGCACGATGGGCGAACCGTGGAGCTGCAGCTCTGCCGTATTTTCACCTGTATAGCTGCCCGGCCCCCGTGTCACTGTACACAGGCCTATATCCAGTGTCCGCCCGTCCTCGTTCCGCACCTGTCCGTATACCAGCTGCCGGTCCGGATATTGACTCATTTTCTTTCCGGACACAGGAAAAAACACCTTGTCCACAGCCTCCAGCGCACCGTCTCCGCTCAGACGAAGAATACCGATGGCGCACAGAGCGCTGCCCGTTGCAATTGCCGCGATCGTATCTGCCATAGTCATGCCTCCAAGCAAAACACACGGCGGCCGGTCAATTCTGCCGTACCGCCGTAAATCTCATATTTCAGGTCAAATCAACGTTTTTGCGCACCGACGGGTCAAACATCCGCGCTACCAGCGTAGCGACCTCACTGCGCTTGACCTGCCGGTCGATCCCAAAGGAACCGTCCTCATAGCCGGTCAGGATCCCTGCGCGGTAGAAGCCGTAAATCGCCTCATAGGCCGTTGTTCCAACGGGAACATCCGGCACCGCACCGTCCGCGATCGTATTGATAACGGCATATTCCCGCTGCGGCATGGCCTGATACATCACCGCAATATAATAGCTCCGGCTGCTGGCCGCATTATAGTCGGCCGGCTCTTCAGAGATCATCCCGTTTGCCAGAGCATAGTCCACATAGGGCTTATACCAGGGCGAGCCGTTCTGCAGGGTGACCTTTCCGTCATGATAGCGCTGGTGGGTACAGGCCGCAAGCTTAATGACCTGAGCTACAGTGATCGTACCCTCAGGCTCAAAGCGTCCGTTTCCCATACCGTTGATGAGCCCCATATCCACAGCGCTCATCACATCCGCATAAAACCAGTCCTTCGGCCGTACATCCGTAAAGGCGCTGCCGGTCT
>CAKTGW010000020.1 GCA_934561725.1 uncultured Oscillospiraceae bacterium | reverse complement strand
GGCTATGCGTAAGGTGTTTGAGGAGCGGCGGAATTATATTGTCAAACGTATGAATACGATTGAGGGTGTCAGTTGCATCTCTCCGGACGGCGCATTTTATATTATGATGAATATAAAGAAGCTTTTCGGCCGTACGATCGGCGGCAGAATGATCAATAATGCGGACGATTTTGCGTATGCATTTCTCTCCAAGGCGCAGGTTGCCGTTGTACCCTGCACGGCATTCGGAACCTCCAGCTTTGTCCGTTGGACTTATGCGACATCCATGGAAAATATTGAGAAGGGTCTCGATCGTCTCGAGGCATTTCTGAAGGGAGAATAAGCTTGAAAAATACTTATGAGAGTCCGCTTGCGTCCCGGTACGCCAGCGATGAGATGCTGTATACCTTTTCTCCGGATAAAAAGTTTACGACTTGGCGGCGGCTGTGGATAGCCCTTGCACGTGCTGAAAAAAATCTGGGTCTGGATATCACAGATGAACAGATCGCAGAGATGGAAGCGCATGTGGATGAAATCGATTATGCATACGCTGCGGAAATGGAAAAAAAGCTGCGTCACGATGTTATGGCCCATGTCCATGCATTCGGAAAGGTTTGTCCCAAGGCTATGCCGATCATTCATCTGGGGGCGACCAGCTGCTATGTGGGCGATAACACAGATGTGATCATCATGCGTGATGCCATGCTGATTATTCGTAAAGGACTGGTAAATCTGATTGCCAAGCTGGCAGGATTTGCTGACAAATATAAAGAACTGCCGACTCTTGGCTTTACACATTTTCAGCCTGCACAGCTTACTACGGTGGGCAAGCGTGCAACGCTCTGGATCAACGAGCTCTTGATGGATCTGGATGAGCTTGACTATCGTATTGCGCATCTGAAGCTTCTTGGCTCTAAGGGAACCACCGGTACACAGGCCAGCTTTATGGAGCTGTTTGAGGGAGATCATGATAAGATTCGCCGGATGGAGGAGATGATCGCCCGGGAGATGGGCTTTGAAAATGGCGTAGTGCCCGTTTCTGGCCAGACCTATTCCAGAAAGGTAGATGCGGCAATCGTATCTACACTGTCCGGACTTGCGCAGAGCCTGGGTAAATTTGCTACAGATATGCGGCTGCTTTCACATCTGAAAGAGCTGGAAGAGCCGTTTGAGGGAAATCAGATCGGTTCTTCGGCTATGCCCTATAAGCGCAATCCCATGCGCTGTGAGCGTATCTGTTCTCTTGCACGCTATATTATGGCGGATGCGGCAAACCCGGCCATGACTGCATATAACCAGTGGTTTGAGCGTACACTGGATGACAGTGCAAATAAGCGCATTTCCATTCCCGAGGCGTTTTTGGCAGCAGATGCCATTCTGCGCATTGCCAATAATGTTGCCGGCGGCATCAAGGTCTATGAAAAAGTGATCCATAAGCATATTATGGACGAGCTGCCCTTTATGGCTACGGAAAATATCATGATGCGTGCTGTAAAGAAGGGCGGAAACCGTCAGGAACTGCATGAGCATATTCGCGTGCATTCCGTAGCGGCGGGTGCTGTGGTAAAGGAGCAGGGGCTTGCGAACGATTTGGTGAGCCGTATTGCTGCGGATCCTCTCTTTGGCTTGACAGAGGATGAGATCCGTAAAGAGCTTGACCCGGCAGAATACATCGGCCGCGCGCCTGAGCAGGTGACAGAGTTCCTTGCAGACTGCGTGCAGCCGGCTCTGGACCGTTATGCAGAGCTTCTGGATAACAGTCAGACCGAATTGAAGGTCTGAGATACTCAAGTACATAAGATCCGGCATTCAAAATCAGAATGCCGGATCTTTTTATGCTCTCTGTGGCCTCTGCGCTTGCGGAAACTTCATTGATAGTATATAATCCAATTGCGGTATATCGCATCCGTTATCGGAATATGGATTTCTGTAAGGAGGCGATAGTGTGTTTGCTGTAGTTCGGCTGCGGCGCCTGCTTCCGGCTGGTGCTGTGCTGTTATTCGTATCTCTCATAATAGTTGGGAGTGCCTTTTTACGTTATACCGAGTCGGTGGTGAGCGCTGCGGCATCGGAAATACACACCGGAGTGCCGCTTATCATAGATGCGGGACACGGCGGACTGGACGGCGGTGCAGTAGGTATAGATGGCACTGTTGAGAGTATGGTGAATCTGGACATTGCGACAAAGCTTCATCAGCTGGCAGGACTTTTCGGTTATGAGAGCATCATGACACGGGAGAGTGAACAACTTCAGTATCCGGAAGATGCTGTCTCAATTGCAGCGAAAAAGGCAGCAGATCAAAGAGCACGGGTGGAACTGATCCGTTCCTGTCCGGGGACGTGCATGATCAGTATTCATCAGAACACATATCCGGCACCGTCCGTGCACGGTGCACAGGTATTTTACCGCAAAACAGCGGAGAGTCAGGCGTTGGCTGAACGTATTCAGAGCGATTTGAATCTCAAGCTTTTGGAAAATGGACGGCGCCTTGCGGCACCGATATCTGAAGATATTTTTTTAATGAAAAGCATCGACTGCACAGCAGTGTTGATCGAATGCGGCTTCTTGTCCAATCCGGCCGAGTGCGCCAAGCTGGCAGATGCAGATTACAGAACCAAGCTTGCGTTGACTGTTTTTTCGGCGTGGACAACAGAGAGACAAAATTGGGAGAATTTAGAAGGATGAAAACAAAGACGGCTTTTTTCTGCACGGAGTGCGGTAATGAAACGGCAAAATGGGCAGGAAAGTGCCCTGCATGCGGCGCATGGAATACGCTTGTAGAGGCTGTAAAGACAACAAAAACCGGAGGCTCTGCAGCCCGGCGTACACCGGCACTTCGGAGAATGCCCAAGCGTATGGAAGAGGTGGATACGCAGGAGGAACTGCGGTTTACGACAGGAATTTCAGAGCTGGACCGCGTTCTGGGCGGCGGCGCTGTGCGGGGCTCCATGGTCCTGATCGGCGGTGCTCCGGGTATAGGCAAGTCGACCCTGCTGATGCAGGTATGCGGATTGGTCTCGCGGGATGAAAAGATCCTCTATGTCAGCGGTGAGGAGAGCCAGCGTCAGCTGAAGATGCGTGCGCAGCGTCTAGGTGTACAGAACGAAAACCTGCTTGTCCTGCCGGAAACGAAGCTGGAGGAGATATTGGACTGCGCAGAAGAGCTTCAGCCTGATATCATGATCGTTGACTCAGTCCAAACGCTTTTCAACAGCGAACTGGCTTCTGCACCGGGAAGTGTTGGCCAGGTGCGCGAGTGCACGATGGCCATCATGCAGATGAGCAAAGCGGAGGGAATTACTACCTTTGTCGTTGGCCATGTGAATAAGGACGGTGCGATAGCGGGGCCGAAGGTACTGGAGCATATGGTGGACTGTGTGCTCTATTTTGAGGGAGAACGGAGCCTGTCCCACCGCATTCTGCGTGCGGCCAAGAACAGATTTGGCTCTACAAATGAGATAGGCGTATTTGAGATGCTGAATACCGGACTGCGCGGCGTGGAAAATCCTTCTGAAATGCTGCTTTCCGGCCGGCCGGTGAATATACCGGGGACCTGTGTGGCCTGCGTGATGGAAGGCAGTCGCCCTATTTTGGCGGAGATCCAGGCTCTGGTCACGCCTTCGGCATATAATGCGGCACGGCGCAATGCAAATGGTATTGATTATAACCGCGCTCTTCTGCTTATGGCTGTACTGGAAAAGCGTGGCGGTCTGCAGGTTTCCGGTTCTGATGTGTATCTGAACGTTATCGGCGGATTGGAGCTGGACGAGCCCGCTGCAGATCTGGCGACGATTTTAGCGGTTGCATCCAGTCATCTGGAGCGTCCTGTTGGCGGCGATGTGGCGGCTGTGGGAGAGATCGGCCTTACTGGAGAGGTGCGTTCGGTCAACGCTTTGGAGCAGAGATTGAACGAGGTCGCTCGTCTCGGTTTCAAGCGCTGTGTTATTCCGGCGCATGTCAAGGGTGAGATCCGCGCGCCGGAGGGGCTCACAGTTATTCCCGTGAAAAATGTCCGGGAGGCAGTGGCGGCGGTCCTGTGCTGAACAGGGAGCGGCTGTGTCCGCCTAATCTGCCCAGAACGCCGGTCAGAAAGCTGCTGATTGGACAACGATATGCCTTTCTTGCGGATGCATTGCGGCAACTTGACGTTGAGGCATATTTTCTTCCGGACATACCGGAGGTCGATGCGCGTCTGGCCGGACATGCTGATTTAGCGGCTGTTACGTATGATAAGACAGTTTTCCTCGGTGGTGCGGCGGGAGCACAGATGGTGCCTGTACTCCGGGACCTTGGGTTTGAAACACAGCATCACGAGATAGCCGGTGCCGCCTACCCCCATGATGCGGCGTTCAATGCCTGCGTGATGGGAAAACGGATTTTCCATAATCGTAATTTTTCTGTTTTACAGGGGAAATCGGGGTTTGTACATGTGCGTCAAGGATACGCAAAATGCAGTATATGCCCGGTTGCGCCGAATGCGTTGATCACTTCAGATGCCGGAATCGTACAGGCGTGTATGCAAGAGAGGATAAATGTACTGCATATTCGGCCTGGATATATTCAGCTGCCGGGCTTTGGAACCGGATTTATAGGCGGAGCAAGCTTTCTGCTGGCACCGGATTCTCTGGCATTTGTTGGGGATTTTCATCTTCACCCGGATGCAGTTGAAATTCAGCGTTTTCTGACCGTGAATGGAGTAAGGCCCATATGCATTGGAAAGGGACCGCTTTTGGATATTGGCTCGGCGGTACTGCTTACAGAAGCGGTCAAGTAACAATTTAATTGAAAAGACAGGCGGAATAATGCATCTGCTATCATAAAGGAGGGACACCATGAGTTCTGAATTCAAAAGAGAACAAAAAGAAGAGCGGCCTGTTCTTGCAATCTGCTATGACTTCGATAAAACGCTGTCACCGGACGATATGCAGGCACAGGGCTTTATTCAGTCGGTGGGATATGATGTAGGAGAGTTCTGGAAGCAGTCCAATGAATTGGCCAGCGATAACGATATGGATCAAAATCTGGCCTATATGCTGATGATGCAGCAGGCAGCAGAAGGAAAGAAGCTGTTTACCCGTAAGGAGCTTGTGAAATGCGGAGAGGAGGTAGCGCTTTTTCCCGGCGTTGAGGATTGGTTTAAACGGATCTGTGCATATGGCGAGACGCATGGCGTTATTGTCGAGCACTATATTATTTCTTCCGGACTGAAGGAAATGATTGAAGGAACGGCCGTTGCAGGTGCATTCAAAAAAATCTATGCCAGTTCGTTTTATTACAATAAAAACGGAGTTGCGATCTGGCCTGCGCAGGTGGTCAATTACACGAATAAAACGCAATTCCTGTTTCGTATCGAGAAGGGCATTCTGGATATCAATGACCCGGGAGTAAACGATTCCTTTGCACCGGATGAAATGCGTGTTCCATTCCGAAATATGGTCTACATCGGGGACAGCGACACAGATGTTCCCTGCATGAAGCTGGTTAATGTCAATGGCGGATATTCCATTGGCGTCTATAATGCAGATACCAAAGATAAGACCAAAGTATACAAGATGATGCGTGAAAACCGTATCAAGTATTACGCTCCTGCGGATTATTCCGAGGGCAAAGAGCTTGATACCCTGCTCAAAGCCATCATTGACCGTACTGCGGAAAATGAGGCGCTGGAGTCCAGATTCTATGCCTATAAGAAAGAACAAACTGATGCAGATAAGTGGACAAATGAAACCGAGCGTGAGAAGGTCGATCTGCTTATCAAACTGGAGAACAGCCGTAGCTTTGCTGCCACACATGCAGTAATTGAAAGAATGCAGCAGATCATGGCGTGGACGCCGGAGGAAAAAGAAAATCTCTTTACCATTGCGGCTGACAACAGTCAGGTGTTTTATATTTTGGGCGATATGGATGTCAAGATGTTTTACCAGAGACTGCTGAATGACTGCAAGGTACTCTCTGAAAATGCACAGAGAGTCAAGGAGCGGATCCAGGAAGCGAACAATTGAATTGACCAATAAAAACAGAAAGCAAGCATAGTGCTTGCTTTCTGTTTTAGTATACACAGCGCTTTTTTGGGGGAAGGTTGGTCTGTCAGTTCAATAATTGTTATGCTTTATCAAAAGCCGGATTGATCATATATACATTTTTTTGATTCATTTTGTCCGTTGCAAGGCGAAGCGCTTCGCCAAAACGTTGAAAATGAACGATTTCACGTTCACGCAGGAAGCGGATAACGTCGTTTACATCCGGATCATCGGACAGACGCAGAATATTGTCATATGTGGTGCGGGCTTTTTGTTCTGCAGCCATATCCTCTGTCAGATCGGTGATTATATCACCTTTTACGCCGATGGTAGCTGCATTCCAGGGAGTCCCGGAAGCAAATTGCGGATAAATGCCCGCAGTGTGATCAACAAAATAGACGTCAAAGCCAGATGCTTTGATTTCTTCCGGCGTCATATTTCGGGTCAGCTGGTGAACAATGGCGCCTACCATCTCCAGATGCCCAAGTTCTTCTGTGCCGATATCGGTAAGTATACCTTTCAGTTCAGGATATGGCATGGCAAAGCGCTGACTCAGGTAGCGCAGTGAGGCGCCCAACTCGCCGTCAGGACCACCTGATGGCGGAAAAAGATAAAACTATGTTTCAGTTTTGCATAGCTCTACATACATCTCGCGATTCGCAAAAAGAATTTTTGTCAATTCCGGTTCCCATAGACGCAGCAACGCTATACGGTTTTTCGAATCAAGCAGCGCTGGATGGCTGCCATGAAGGATGACGGAAGAACGGGCTGTAATTCTGGACATAGACTCACCTCCATAGGATACTATATGGCAGCCAGTGGTGAATAGAATAAATCGGGAGGGAATACGATGAAGCAGGCAGCGGCCTATATTCGTGTCTCTACTGATGAACAGCTGGAATTTTCACCGGACAGTCAATTAAAGCTTTTACGCGAGTATGCGGAAAAACATGATATGCTTCTTGCGGATGAGTGTATTTTTTCGGATGAGGGCATCAGCGGGCGCAGTGCGGAAAAGCGCCCTGCATTTATGCGGATGATTGCAGCGGCGAAGCAAAAAATGCCGCCGTTTTCAGTAGTACTGGTCTGGAAATATTCGCGCTTTGCGCGGAGCCGGCAGGACAGCATTTTTTACAAGACGATGCTGCGCAGAGAGTGCGGCGTTGAAGTAATTTCAATTACAGAGCAGCTGACGGATGATCCCACTTCCATCCTGATAGAGGCGTTGCTGGAAGCCATGGACGAATACTATTCGATTAATCTGGCGCAGGAGGTCAGGCGGGGGATGAGTGAACGGTTCTCCAGAGGCGTGCCAATTTCGGCGGCACCTTTTGGGTATCGGATGGAGCAGGGGAGGCTGCTTCAGGAAACAGAAGAGGCTAAGATCGTCAGATATATTTACAGAAGCTTTTTGTGTGGAGAAACGATCCGGATGATTACAGAGAGCTTGAATACTATGGGCATCTTGACAAAGCGCGGACATCCCTTTGAATGCAGAAGTGTAAAGTATATTTTGAGCAATCCGATTTATGCCGGATTCCTTAGAAGATCTGCGTCAAAAAAGCTGACAGGACGCTACTATCAGAGGGATGGAGCAGAAATCGTATCGGGACAGCACAAGGGGATCGTCAGCACTGAAGATTTCAATCAGGTACAGTTGAGGCTTACCAAAAGGGGACGAGAGGAAAAACTGCCGGTGAATAGAGAAGGATTCATGCTTCGAGGACTGATCCGATGCTCGGCATGTGGTGCACTTCTCACGCGTTCCGGAGGAAAAAACGGTTTGCAATGTAGTAGATACAGCCGGGGACAATGTGCTCAAAGTCACTATGTATCACTTGTGGCACTTGATGCGGCCGTGCTGCAGCAGATGAGACGGGATCTGTCCGGTTGTGTACTGTGCGTTGTTCCCGAAGAAAAGCGGAGGAATGATGAGAATGAAAGTTTGTTTAGACGTGCGCAGCGGTCCATGCAGCGCATAGAGGCTGCATATGTTGCCGGTACAGACAGTCTGGAAGAGTACACAGGCAAAAAAATACAGCTACAGCAGATACTAAAGAAATTAACAGAAGAAAACAGTATTCAGGCAGAAGAGCAAATTCCGTTGGAAAAACTTTTGGAGCTGTTGGGAACAGAGACCATAAATACAAATATAAAAAACGCCATCCTGCATATTATGCTTGATAAAATCGTATTTCATTGTCCGCAACGAGAGATTGAGATCTATTATAGAGCATAAAAAGAACGTCCGTCTGTTTTACAGACGGACGTTCTTTTTATAGTGCTTATCCGTTGATCTTTTCTCCGACGATTTCTTCTGCACGGGAAATGGCGGAAGAAATATGATCACAGAAATTCTCGGAACCGATCATATCTACGAAGCCGGCTCTGCGCATAGCGCGCATGGGCTGCTCATTCACATGTGAAAGGACGAGTGTGATATTGGCCTTCTTGCATTTCTGATAGAGACCGATCATGGCGTTCATTGCCGTACTGTCCAGAGCGGGAACGCCGCGCATGCGCAGGATAAGACAGCGCGTTTTTTCGGTCACGACGATTTGACTGATTTGTACTGCCGCGCCGAAAAACAGAGGACCGGTGATCTCAAAAACACTTACTG
>CAKTGW010000019.1 GCA_934561725.1 uncultured Oscillospiraceae bacterium | reverse complement strand
CTGCGGTCCAGCCCATGATCTATCGTCTCGTTTGCAGGTACGGAACTCAGATCGGCAGAGAGAAAATCTTCCTCTGTGATGCCGTATTTTTCGTTCAGCAGACGCAGCAGAGCCAGCTTTACCCGGTCGCCGCCCTCCTCGGCAGCAGGAACAGAGCCGATCAGAATATTCAGTCCCTCGCCGGTGATCGCTTCAGACAGCGTCTTTTTGCTCTGATCCGCCGCCAGATGGGGCAGCAGATCCGTAATAATGAACTGCGGCTCATTCCGCTCATGGCCAATACTGATCTCAACGGTTTGTCCGCCCTTCAGCGCGACTACGCCGTGCAGCTCCAGTGGGAGCGCTGTCCACTGATATTTTTTGATCCCGCCGTAATAATGGGTCTTAAAATAAGCCAGCTCCGTGTCCTCATACATGGGATTCTGCTTCAGATCCAGCCGCGGTGAATCCACATGTGCCGCAGCGATCACGCAGCCCTGCTCCAGGCTCTCCTGTCCGATAACGGCCAGCAGCAACGCCTTTCCCCGCACGGAGGAATAGACCTTTGTGCCGGGTGCCATGGTCATGCCGCGTCTGAACTCTACAAAGCCGGCCCGCTCCGCCATCTCAATGCCGGTGCGAACGGCAAGACGCTCGGTACGCGCACTGTCCAGAAACGCTTTATATCCCTCACAGTAGTCAAAGATTCTTTCCTTTTCCTCCGCATCTATGCGGTCATATCCGTTTTTCGGATCATAAAACAATGCCTCACGTGTATTTTCCATAATTTCTTACCTCCCTGCCAAAGCAGATATCAGTGTGCGGCACTTTTGCCGGAATTGCTCCAGCGTGCCGTCGTTGACCAGAATATGATCACAGTTTTCTTCAAAATAGCTGTCCGGCTTCTGTGCATCGATCCGGCTTGCCGCATAGTCTGCCGAAATGTCCTCACGCTCCATCAGCCGGCGGATGCGTACATTCCGCGGCGCTGTGATCCCCACCACTGCGGCACAGCGTTCGGCCATACCGCTTTCAAACAATGCGATCGCATCTATGGCCGCCAGGCGGCCGCCGCGAAGCGCCCACTCTCTCAGCCGGCGTTCCGTCTCCTGCCGGACATATTTATGTGTGATCGCGTTCAGATCCAGCAGCGCAGCAGCATCGGCAAATACGATCGTTCCCAGCGCCTTGCGGTCCAGGACTCCGTCCGGCGCGCTTCCCGGAAACCGTTTCTCGATCTCACTGAGCATATCCATATTCGTGCGCAGCAATTCATGATACACGGCGTCACAGTCGATCACAAGTCCGCCCAGCTCCCTTACGGCATCCAGCGCTGTTGTTTTGCCTGCGCCGGTTCCTCCGGTGATCCCCAGAACGGTCATGCTGTCCGTCAGCGCGCTGAACACCTCTTCCTCACTGAGCGCTCCCGTGCGAAGGATCCGATAGGGTGTACAGCTCATATCGATAATCGTGCTCTCCACGCCGACGCTGCAGTGTCCTCCGTCCAGAACGCCGGGGATGCTGCCCGAAAAATAAGCCATGACCTCTTCCGCACTTTTCGGGCTTGGTGCACCGGACGGATTTGCCGACGGTCCGGCCAGCGGCAGCTCCAGCCTGCGCAGGAGCTCCAGCGTGAGCGGATGCGCCGGGCAGCGTATTCCCAGCGTATCGCCTCCGGCCCGGACGATCGAAGGCACCACGTCTGTCCTTGCCGGCAGTATGATCGTCAGCGGTCCGGGGAGAAAGCGTTCTGCCAGCGCATAGGCCGCCTCCGGTATCGTATGGCAATAGCACTCCGCCTGAGTGAAATCGTGCACCATCAGGCTCAGCGGCTTTACCTCCGGACGGCCTTTAAGCTCATAGATCTCATGTACGGCCGCCGGATCCAGCCCATTGCCGCAGAGGCCGTACACCGTCTCCGTGGGGACGGCGACCAATCCGCCGCCTTTGACTGTCTCTACTGCCTCATCCATGTTCTCACGGGTGAATATACGGGTCTGCATTCTTACTCATCCCCCTGCGCCCGGAGCTTTTCCGCCTGATCCGCCGTAACCAGCGCATCGATCAGCTCATCCAGATCTCCATCCATAATGGTGTTGATATTGAAATTCTTCGCATCTCCCTGCAGGCGGTGATCCGTCACCCGGTTCTGTGGGAAATTGTAGGTGCGGATCCGCTCACTGCGGTCTCCGGATCCCACCTGGCTGCGGCGCTCCGCTGCGATCGCCGCATTCTGCTTTTCCATCTCCGCCTCATAGAGCTTTGAGCGCAGAATTTTCATGGCCTTGTCCTTATTTTTGTACTGGCTGCGCTCATCCTGACACTCGACCACAACGCCTGTAGGCAAATGGGTGATACGGATGGCACTCTCCGTTTTGTTTACGTGCTGTCCGCCGGCACCGGAGGAACGGAAGGTATCGATCTGCAGATCCGCGGGATTGATCTCAAATTCTACCTCTTCCGCTTCAGGGAGCACGGCCACTGTGGCCGCGCTGGTCTGGATCCTTCCGGAGGATTCTGTCACTGGGACGCGCTGGACGCGGTGTCCGCCGGATTCAAACTTCAGGCGTGACCAGGCACCCTCTCCTTCGATCAGGAAGCTGATCTCCTTGATGCCGCCCAGTTCGGTCTCATTTACATTGACCACTTCCGTTTTCCAGCCGCGCCGCTCCGCGTACATGGAATACATGCGATAGAGATCACCTGCAAACAGGGCAGCCTCTTCGCCGCCGGCGCCGCCGCGGATCTCCATGACCACATTTCGCTCATCATTGGGGTCTCTGGGCAAAAGAAGAAGCTTCAGCTCCCCCTCCATGTTCTCCGCTGCCGCTTTTGCCGTTTCAAACTCATCCTGAGCAAACTCCTTCATTTCCGGGTCGCTCATCATCTCCAGTGCATCGTCCATATCCGAACGGTACTGCATATATTTGCGGTAGGCCTCCACAACAGGCTGAAGCTCTTTTTGCTCCCGTGCGCATTTGGCATAGGCTGCCGGCACCGTATAGACCTCCGGCTGCGCCATACGCGCTTCGATCTCAACATATTTTTCTTCGATCTGCTTCAATTTATCCAGCATTGTATCAACCTCACTTTTCCTGTCTATGCTACCACAAACGCCGGAAAATGTAAACATTCCGCCATACACAAAGCGGCGGCCTTTCGGCCGCCGTTCCATATTTTGCTCCTGCGTGTCCGCCGTTCCGGTTCAGCCGCGCAGGCCAACTACATCGTCTATGCCCACAGAAAAGGCTGTGGCATGCTGCTCCGTCTCGCTGAGCACAGTGGAACAGATCGCTTTCATGATCTTTTCCTTATCCTTTTGGGGAACGACCAGCATAAGGATCTCTCTGTCCTGCCGCATGGTCACGCCGAACACACGGCGCTCCCCATCCGGGCTCATATCACGGCATTTGAGGACCGTTCCGCCACGGGCACCCGCAGCCTTCGCCGCATCCATGACAATATCCGTCATGCCGCCGTCGATCACTGTAATGATCATTTCAAAGCGTTCTTCCATCATCGCTTTGCTCCTTTCATAGCTGTCTGTCAGGCCGATGCGGTCGGCTATCCCGGCATTCATAGAGGCCACCGGGACAGAAAAGGCAATTCCCGTGCCCCGTCCCATAAAGCCCATCTCATCCCCCAGGCGTGAGAAGGCATCCGGGATGCACTCCGTGCGCGCCAATCCCAGGATCACATCCTTTTCCGGCTCATCCAAGCCAAGGTAATCCATGATCTCAGAGTTGGCTGTGCCGTGGCCCAATCCAATATACTGCACATTTACACCGCATTCGGAAAAAATTTTTGCGCATTTCTCACCCTTGCCCCGCTGCGCAATAGCCACTGCAAAGGATACGGGAGATTTAATCATGGACCGGCACCTCCTCAAAGAAATTCAGGATCGTGATCTCGGGCTCGCTCTCTGCCGGAGCATGGGTCACACTCATGGTGCCCGTCTTGAGCCGATAAGTCAGCCCGATCAGCTGAATGATCACCAGCGGAGTCATCGCTACCATGGCCACAACGCCGAAAGCGTCCTGAAGCACATTGCCGCCCACTGCCTCACAGGCTCCGATCGCAAAGGGCAGAAGAAAGGTCGCAGTCATCGGGCCGGACGCAACACCGCCGGAGTCAAAGGCGATCGCCGTAAACAGCGGCGGAACAAAAAAGCTGAGTCCCAGAGCCAGTGCATAGCCCGGAATGACAAACCACAGCAGACTCAGCCCGGTAAGTACCCGGATCATCGCCAGTCCCAGCGACACGGCCATACCTATGGACAGGCCGGACATCATCACATGCTGAGAGATCGCGCCGCCGGTGATATCCTCGACCTGCTTATTCAGCACAACGACCGCCGGCTCAGCCTTGACGATGAAACAGCCGATCAGCATGGCTATCGGCACGATCACCCATTTCACCGGCAGCGCTGCCAGCTGTGCGCCCAAATAGCTGCCAACGGGCATAAAGCCCACATTCACTCCGGTCAGAAACAGGCTCAGCCCCAGGAAGGTGTAGACCAGACCGATGGCAATCCGGATAATATGCCTTTTGCGCAGATGCAGGAAAAGCATTTGAAACACCAGAAAAAAAGCCACGATCGGCATTACGGCAAGAACGACCTCTTTAGCATAATGGGGCAGCTGCATCTGAAAATGCTGCCAAACCGCCCGCGTATCACTCAGATCCGGGATCACAGTCTGCGTATAGCTGGCAGAATCGGTACTATAGATCAGGCCCAGGATCATAACCGCCAGGATCGGACCCACAGAGCACAAGGCGATCAGGCCGAAGTTGTTTGTTCCGCTGTCGTCCTTCTTGCCGCCGATAGAGCCCAGACCCAGACCCAGAGACATGATAAAGGGCACCGTGATCGGCCCGGTGGTCACGCCGCCGGAGTCAAAGGCCACGCCTACAAAATCGTCCGGTACCAGCAGCGCCAGCGCCAGAACGATCATATACAAAATCAGGAGGATCCTGTTCAAATTCAGCCCCAGCAGCGTGCGCAAAAAGGCCAGAACCAGAAATACGCCCACGCCTGCCGCAACGGCAAAGATCAGTACCGTATTGGGTACGGACGGCATCTGCTCGGCCAGCACCTGCAGATCCGGTTCCGCCACTGTAATGATCACGCCGATAAAAAAGCACAAAAACGCCACCATTTTCAGAGAGCGGCATTTGGTGAGCTGCCAGCCGACCTTTTCGCCAATAGGCATCATTGCCATATCCGCTCCCAGCGTGAACAGGCCCATGCCCACGATCAGAAGCACCGCGCCAAACAGGAACAGCAGGAAGGGCGACAGCGGCATGGGCGTGATCGTCACGCACAGCAGCAGCACAATCGCCGTAACCGGAATAACAGCTGTCAGCGATTCAATAATCTTATCCTTTAGTTTTTGCGTCATCGCTTTCCTCCTTCACTTTTTCAGCAATTCAAGATATGTATATCATAACATTTTTTAATATCTCTTTGAATAAAATCCCCGTTAAGATTAGAAAAAAGCAGGCATGGGCAAAGTGCACCTACTTGCACGCACTCCCCCAGGCCTGCTTTATACTACTTGTTTTTGTTATGCCAGACCACTGCCGCTATGATCAGGATCACGGCCGCGGCAGTCAGAGCCAGCAGAAGCGAACTCCCTGCAACAAAGATTGACGTCGGGCCATCCGCTCCGCCGATAACGCCAACACTCACTTTGTGCCGAAGATACGGTCGCCTGCGTCGCCAAGGCCGGGTACAATGTAACCGTGGTCATTCAGGCGCTCATCCATACCGGCAATATAAATGTCTACATCCGGATGCTCCTTCTGCATGCGCTCCACACCTTCAGGCGCGCCAATGATGCACATAAGCTTGATATGACGGCAGCCATACTTGTTTTTAAGGAAGCCTACGGCCGCGCTGGCGCTGCCGCCGGTAGCCAGCATGGGATCTACAACGATCACGTCGCGCTCTGAGATGTCAGCAGGCATCTTGCAGTAATACTCAACAGGCTCCAGCGTTTTGGGATCGCGGTACAGGCCGATATGTCCTACTTTGGCACTGGGGATCAGAGCCAGAACACCCTCGACCATACCCAGTCCGGCACGGAGAATGGGAACGACGGCCAGCTTCTTTCCTGCCAGGCGGTGTACCTTGGCCTTGGCCACAGGCGTCTGGATCTCTACCTCTTCAGTAGGCAGATCACGGGTAGCCTCATAGCACATCAGCATGGCGATTTCCGAGATCATCTCACGGAATTCCTTAACGCTGGTTTTCTCATCGCGGATAATACTGAGCTTATGCTGGATCAGGGGATGGTCGAATACATGTACCTTGCTCATTTTTATGCCTCCGTATTTCTATGTATTTAAATTTTTGTGTTGAACTCAGTTCTGGTTCAAGCGAGCCAGACGCTCTCTTTCCGCCTGGGAAAGGCGGAGATAGACCGGCAGCAGTTCTTCACCGGAGATTTTCTCTCCTGTTGCGGCGCTGGCCGCAACACCCCAGGCATTCTGAAAACGAATCGGCTCCGGCGCCAGTCTGGCAGGTATACCCAGCTTAGCGAACTGCGTGCTGCACAGCTCTGCGCCGTCGCCTACCAAATAAGCCTCCCGCCCCATAGCCGCCAATTCGGCAGCAAGCTCGGCAACTGCAATGGGCCTGTCTGCCGTCAGGCGCCGGGGACGCCCGCCGCTGATCTCAAACAATGCATTATACACCTGATTGCGCCGCGCGTCCATAGCACAGCACACCAAAGTTCCCTCTCCGGCAGAAATTGCCAGATTGGCCATAGCCTCCAGTGTGGAAACACCGCAGACCGGTTTCTCCAAAGCCCAGGCCAACCCCTTTACCGTAGAAACACCGATCCGGATACCGGTAAACGAGCCGGGGCCCCGGCTCACAGCCAGCAGATCAACATCCTGCAGGCTGAGCTCCAGATTTTTAAGCATATCCTCCGCCATCGGCAGCAGAGTCCGGCTGTGAGTCAGTCCGGAATTCTGATAGGCCTGTCCCAACAGGACACCGTCGCGCACAAGCGCCACGGAAGCCGCTTTTGCCGAGGACTCAAAGGCAAGAATCAGCATTGTTTTTCCCCCTCTATGGTAATTTTCCGGCCGGTATCCGAAAGCTTGCTGATCTCGACCCGGATCTCGGAGCCGTCAAAAGCCTCAGATACGTTCTCGCTCCACTCCACTACGCAAACACCGTTGCGTGAGAGATAGTCCTCCCACCCAATATCAAACAGCTCATCAGCCGAAGCCAGGCGGTACATATCAAAATGGAAAAGCTCCCGCTCCCCCGTATACTCATTGACAATGGTAAATGTGGGACTGTTCACGCGGGCTGTGATGCCCATGCCCCGGGCCATGCCGCGGACAAAAGCCGTTTTTCCGGCGCCCAGATCACCATACATGGCCACAACGGTCCCATCCGCCACACGGCGGCCAAAATCGGCACCGGCCTGCTCAGTCTCTGCTTCCGAATGACTTATGATCTCCACGAATATGCCTCCTCACAGCTCCATATTTGCGTAAGCATTCAAATCTGCTCCCGCCCGGCTTCCTGCTAAATACTCATAATAGCCTTGGCAGCCGATCATGGCGCCATTATCCCCGCACAGCCGGAGTGGTGGAACAAACAGCTTTGCTCCCGCTTTGGCTGCCGCTGCCTCAAAATCACGGCGAATGCGGGAGTTTGCCGCCACACCGCCCGCCACAGCGATCTTGTCATAGCCCAGATCCGCAAGGCAGCTCATAGCTCTGGGGACCAGACTGTCACTGACCGCGGCGGAAAAGGATGCTGCCAGATCCGCCCGGTTGATCTCCTCGCCCTTCTGTTCGGCAGTATGTACAATGTTGATGACCGCCGTTTTCAGGCCGGAAAAGCTCATATCATAGGGATGTCCCTCTACATGGGCGCGCGGCAGCCGGTACGCCTGGTCGTTGCCGGTTTTGCTGAGCTCGTCCACAGGCTTGCCGCCGGGGTAGCCAAGGCCAATGGCGCGAGCCACCTTGTCGAAGGCTTCGCCTGCGGCATCGTCCCGGGTCCGTCCGAGAATCTCATATTTTCCATAATCCCGGACTACCACCAGATGGGTATGACCGCCGGATACCACCAGACACAAAAATGGCGGCTCCAGATCTTTATTTTCTATATAATTGGCACTGATATGTCCCTCAATGTGATGAACACCAACCAGTGGAATTTTTTTCGCATAGCTGATTGCCTTTGCTGCTGCCACGCCTACCAGAAGAGCCCCTACCAGCCCTGGTCCATAGGTGACACCGATAGCATCAATGTCATCCAGGGTCACATGTGCTTCATCCAGTGCTTCCTGAATGACCTGATTGATCTTTTCAATGTGCTTTCTGGATGCAATCTCCGGAACTACACCTCCATATAATGTATGCAATGCAATCTGTGATGAAATCACATTGGACAATACTTCTCTGCCATTTTTCACTACAGCAGCCGCTGTCTCATCACAGGAGCTTTCTATTGCAAGAATCAAAACATCTTTTTCTGCCATAATATTCTCCCATCTGCCGCATCTGATACGACACTTTTATCTGTTTATCCTTTTATCTGTTTATCAAACAGATGCCCTGTCTCTCCATCTGACCATGATCAGTTTTCTTCAAATTCCAGTTCTATGCTGCGGCCGTCTTTTCCAAGGGATGCCTCCGGAAAAATTTTGCGCACTTCGTCCATATAGCTTTCTGCTTTCGTCAGGGATGGGCTGAAAT
>CAKTGW010000018.1 GCA_934561725.1 uncultured Oscillospiraceae bacterium | reverse complement strand
CTGTCGGATAAAGCCCGTGAGGTCAAGGAACTTGCCGGAGACCTGACAGACGCCATGACGGATTGGGCAAACGGAAATATTGACCAGATCAATGAGCTGTCCGCTCGGGTGTCCTGGTCTCTGGATCAGCTGGATGACATCATGGATGATATGGAGAAGCTGACAGACGATCTGGATACGCTGCTGAACCGTCTGGAAAAGGTACGCGGCGCGCTTGAGGATGCGGCCGACAGCGGCGGCGATGCAGCCGAGGCTTTGAAGGCGGCTACAGAAAAGCTGCGCGAGGCCAATGCAGCGCTGGCAGAGGCTCTGCCGGGAATTACAGCGGCCACTGTGAAGGTCATTGCGGCTTTGCAGGGCAACGGCGACCTTATGGAGGCTCTGGAGGAGCTGACCGCAGCGCTTCAGGGACTGAACGGAGCTGTAATCAAGCTGGATGAGGCGCTGGCCAAGGTCGCAGAAGCTTTAGGAGACCTGTCCGGCATGAGCGATGATATCAAGCGGGCACTAGAGCTGATGGACAATGTGCATAAGGCTGCCCAGAAGGCAGTGGACCATCTGTCCGACGTTACGGATGGACTCAGCAGCATGATCCATGAGCTGGCAGAAATGCCGGAGATAAAAATAGAACCGATCGGTGAAGATGTCACCGGTACGGGCGATCAGCTTCAAGAGGCCATGGATGCGCTGCTGGACAGCGCGGATGCGCTGAATCAGCTGCTGAGCGATTCTGCCGATACGCTTATTGGGGATCTGAAGGCGATCAACAGCCAGTTCCGGGCAATCACCAATCTGATCCGCAGTGAGAAGGCGGACTGGGATTCTGATCAGGATCAGTCTCTGGAGGACCGGATCCGGGATCATTTTCAGGATGTCTCTGAGGACTGCACGGCGGAGAACCAGCATGACGGCCGGATCTCCAATTCCGAAAACCAGGGTGAGATTTACGGCAATACCAATGTTGGCGGCATAGTGGGTTCCGTGGGCATTGAGGCGGATTTTGACAGTGACGATGTGACGAAGGTCGGAGATTATTCTCTGGATTTCCACTATCAGGCCCGCGCACTGATCCTGGGCTGTACCAACAACGGTGAGGTTGCCGTGCGGAATGATTATGCCGGAGGTATTGTGGGCCGCTTGTTCCTGGGCCGGCTGACAGATAGCGAAGCTTATGGACCGGTGAAGGCGGACGGCAGCTATGCCGGCGGTATTGCCGGCAGTGCAGAGAGATTTCTGGATGGCAGCTGGTCCAAATGTACTGTATCCGGCAAGGATTATGCCGGCGGTATAGCGGGCTATGCGCAGAGGTGACAGGCAATGCTTATGTCGGTGCGATCGCCGGCGGTGTATCCGACGATGCGGAGCTTGCGGATAACACATTTACACATGAGTTCCTGGGCGGCGTCGATGGGATCAGCTATGCCGGAAAAGCGGAGCCGGTGTCCTTTGATGCGCTGTGTGCATCTGAAAATGTTCCGTCTGCCTTTGCAAGGCTGGAGCTGACCTTCCGGGCTGACGGCAAGGTGCTGGCAGTGATCCCCTTCCAGTATGGCCGGGGAATCGACAGCCTGCCGGAGATCCCGGCGAAAAAGGGCTGCTCTGCGGCTTGGCCGGAACTGGACTATACAAATCTCACGGCCAGCCAGACGCTGGATGCCGTATATACGCCCTATAGCTCCGCTCTGTCCGACGGAGGCGCTCTGCCGGAGATCCTGGTGGACGGCAGCTTCAGCAAAAGCGCTGAGGTGACACACACGTCATCTGAGGTATCCTGGACAGATGCCAAGGGTACGGTTCATACCGGAACAGCCGTTACGGTAGAGGTGAACGATCCGGATCTGAAGGAGATCTCCTATACTGTGCACTATCGTCTGCCGGAGAGCGGCAAGCACTATACGCTCTGGGTAGAGACGGAAAACGGATGGGAACAGCAGGAGAGCAAGGTGGATGGAAGCTATCTGCTTTTCCCCTCGTCAGCCGATTCAGTCACCTTCTGCGTGCAGGAGCGGGAGGCTAATAAAACGGTTGTGTTCCTGCTGGCGGGCGCAGCGGCGATCCTGCTTCTTTTGGTACTGGTAGTCGTTATCCGCAAAAAGCGGGGTAATCGCAACAGCCGCAGCGGACGGCTCAGAAGGATCAGAACAACTCAAAATAAATAAGATCCAGACACAGCGCCAAAGTGGTGCCGAGGCTGGCGTACAGTGCGTCCATCTGCTTGTAGAGAGTTGTCTCACGTCAAATTTTTTGAATAAAGCAAGGACGACAAAAAAGTAAAATTATCTTGCAATAGCAGAGAAAAGCATGGTAGAATCAGAGCAGAAAATTTTTTGAAATTTTCTGCTCTGATTAGTAAACTGACTATTCGGGATTAAGGGGGAGAGTGATAGTATGAAAGATGTTTGGAAATACATACTGATAGGTTTAGCGGTAGTCGCTGTCGAGTGGGTATTCCTCGCTTTTTTTGCTAAGTTCTTTAATGGCCTTACTCCGACAGAAGCACTTATCATTGGTACAGCGCTCTTCCTTGCTTTTGAAATAGTTATCTGCACAGGAGCGATTATTTCAAAGTTCGACTCTCCTGAAGACAAATAATCAAATTTCAGTTTGTGATGGAGACAACGCCGCCATTACTGAATTGCGAGGATTAAAGGCATTGTTAGAAAAAGCGTCAACTGATAATAAATGGGTAATTCACTACGGTCTATAATCCCTACAGAGTAAAACCGCATAGCAAGAGGCAGTAGTCATTACAACTACTGCCTCTTGTTTTATCCATTCTCGCTTAATTCGTTTACTCAGAAGAGATCCCACACAAAAGTTGGAATATCCGCAAAGGCACGGATATTGACTTTCAGACCTGCTGACGTTATAATTGGCTGACTATGTGTGTAAACCGGCAGCGGCCGGCAGAGATTGAGGATGGTGAGTTTCCATGCCTGCAACTGGCAGCAAAGGAAAAAAGAGAAAATTTATTGCCCTTCAGGCAATTGTGCTTGCATTGGCACTGGCTGTACTGGCCTTTATAGAGGTGAAGTATCTAGGCTCTGACCACGGTAAGCTTCAGGACGAGCTGAGCCAGCCGTCTCCCTCCACACAGCTTCCGGAGCTGTCGCCGGTGCCTACGGCAGAGCCCAGCGCGGAGCCCACTCCTGAACCTACGCCGGAGCCTACACCTGTTTTTGAGCCGCATGCAGTGGATGAAACCAAGCCGGAGAAATTTATTTCCAGTACCGGTATTCAGGTGGACGGCAAGCTGACAGACAGCTATACGCCTGAAAAAATTGTAGATTTCGGTATGGGCAGCGAATATACGGAGATACCCGGTGTGTTTACTTTCCGCGGCAATAACTTCCGGGACGGCGGTGCTTACGGTACGGTAAACATGACGCAGAAGAGCTTTTCTCAGACTTGGACCCGGAAAATCGGCTCTCTGACCTCCTATACCGGCTATACATGGACCGGCAGCGGCTGGACAGGTCAGGCTCTGATCGCAAAATGGGACAAAGAGACCCGGGCCGTGATGAATCTGTATGATTGGGCAAAACAGCAGGATGAGCTGGTAGAGGTCGTCCACGCTACAATGGATGGCTATGTTTATTTTACCGAGCTGAGCACAGGCAAGGCCACTCGTGACAATCTGTATCTGGGCTTTACGTTCAAAGGCGCCGGATCTCTGGATCCCCGGGGCTATCCCATCCTCTATGTGGGCGCCGGCTATTATGGCGCATCAGAGACGCCCCGCGCGCTGGCCGTGAGTTTGATCGACGGTTCTGTTCTGTTCAGCCTGGCGGCAAATGAGGACTTTGCGCTGCGTCAATGGCATATGTTTGACAGTGCACCTCTGGTTTCCGCTGAGACCGACCAGCTGATCTGGCCGGGCGAAAACGGTCTGCTCTATATTGTAAATATGCATACAGACTATGATGCTTCCGCGGGCACGCTGACTATGGAGCCCGAGATCGTCAAATGGCGCTATCAGTCTATCCGCAACAGCGCCAGCGGTCAGTACTGGCTGGGCATGGAGGACAGTGCCGCGGTATATCAGCACTATCTCTTTGTAGCCGATAACGGCGGCAATATGATGTGTCTGGATCTGAATACATTGGAGCTGGTCTGGGTACAGGATGTACTGGACGATACCAACTGCACGCCGGTTCTGGAGATGGAGGACGGCCATCTGTATATTTATATCAGTACCTCTTTCCACTATGGCTGGCGCAGCTATAATCCCACGGACATTCCTATCTGGAAGCTGGATGCAGAGACCGGCGAGGTCATCTGGCAGAAGTCCTATAAGTGCTATACGGAAAAGGATCTTTCCGGCGGTGTGCAGGGCACACTGGCCGTAGGAAAAAATGATCTGGCAGATCTGATCTTTGTACCCGTGTCCAGAACGCCCAATGCCTATGACGGCATTTTGTGCGCGCTGGACAAAAAGACCGGTGAGGTGGTCTGGGAGCTGCATACACAAACCTACAGCTGGTCCTCTCCGGTGTGTATCTATGATGATTCCGGCAAGGGCTATCTGCTGTACTGCACCTCCGGTGTCGGTAATTCCGGCGGCGGATATATGCAGCTGATCGACGGCCTGACCGGCGAGGTGCTCCATGAGACGGCTCTGGGCAGCACAACAGAGGCCAGTCCGGTCGTGTATGACAATATGTTTGTGATCGGTACCCGCGGACAGGTGGTCTACGGTTTTGAACTGAAGTAACAGAAGTATATTTGTAAAAAGGAAAGCTCCCCCGAAACGATCCGCACAGGATATTCCGGGGGAGCTGTTTTATATACAAGGATGTATCAGATCCGGGTATTGGGCATGAGCTCGGTGAGCAGCTTCGGAATGTGGCGGGGAATAAATTCCGCAAAGCGGCGTGCCGCAAGCGACATGGTTTCCCATCGGCGCGCAGCCAATGCTACGGTCCGTTCCGGATGCTCAAGAATGGGGCGCACGACCAGACCGTCGCAGAAGCCGGCGACCATCAGATTATACAGGATGGACACACCGAGGCCCTGTTTGACCATAGCCAAAATGGAGTAGTCGTCAGAGACCTTGTATTCAATGCGCGGAGTTAGTCCCAAAAGCTGAAAGGCGTCTATGGCTACGCTGTGCCTGCCTTCGTCCAGAAGAATGAATGGCTCGGCGGCCAGCTCATCCAGCGGGACGGCAGACCTTGCAGTCAGGGGATGGTCCGGCGGCAGGATAGCCATCATGGCGTCCTGAAACAGGGGACGTACATCCAGCCCAGTGGAGAACTCGGCGTTTACAAAACCAAAGTCCACGGTTTCTTCCTGTACCCATTGACTGATGCTGCTGTACTCACCCTGAACCAGTTCAAACTGCACATTGGGATACTGTGTCTTGAATTCCTGGATCAGCTTGGGCAGAAGATTGCGGCTGACACTGGTGAAGGTGCCGATGCGGATCGTGGTGTTTTCCAGTCCGAGCATCTCCTGATGCTTTTTTTCCAGCGCATCGCCTGCGGCACTGATGCTGCGTATATAGGGGAAATAGGCGGCGCCGTCTGCGGTCAGGCGGATGCCTTCCTTGTCGCGGCTGACCAGTGCGGCGTCCAGCTCACGCTCCAGCGCCTTTACGGTCTGGCTCACGGCGCTCTGGGAATAACCCAATTGCTCGGCGGCCCGGGTGAAGCTGCCGGTTTCGATCACCTTGCAGAAAATATCGTATCTTGACAGCATATGCACACCTCATTAGAAAGTCTTATGATAACATTATATATATTCGTTTTACGAATATCAAGTCCTGTGGTATCCTATCTCAGGAAAATGAGAAAAGGAGCATCTGATCTATGCAAAGAGCACAGTCTGCCGGAAGTATTGGACTGGCTGGCAACCGTCTGCGGACAAGCCGCAGCGAAGCGGTCCGGGCGGGTATCCGGGATGGAATGCCGGTGGCCCTGGGCTATCTGGCAGTTTCGTTTACACTGGGAATTGCCGCGCGAAATGCGGGCCTTACCGCTTTTCAGGGCTTTCTGGCCAGTTTTTTGAATAATGCCTCTGCCGGTGAGTATGCCGGCTTTACCGTGATCGCAGCCAGCGCACCACTCTGGGAGATGGCCTTGATGACGCTGGTAGCCAACGCACGCTATCTGCTGATGAGCTGTGCTTTGAGCCAGAAGTTTGCACCGGATACCCCGCTGCAGCATCGGCTGCTGGTGGGCTTTGACTTAACTGATGAGCTGTTCGGCCTGGCGGTAGCCCGCCCGGGCTATTTGGATCCATGGTATATGTATGGAGCCATGCTGGTGGCTCTGCCCGGCTGGTCTCTGGGTACGGCGATCGGTGTGCTGGTGGGCAACATACTCCCCATGCGCGCAGCCAGTGCGCTGAGCGTGGCGCTTTATGGCATGTTCCTGGCGATCATTATTCCTCCTGCGCGGAAGAGCCGTGTTGTGGCCGGACTGGTTGGATTCAGCTTCCTGCTGAGCTTTGCAGCATCGCGCCTGCCGCTGCTGGCCGGGATCTCATCCGGGACGCGCACGATCATCCTTACGGTCGCGCTCTCAGCTCTGGCGGCCGTGCTGTTCCCTGTGCCGCAGAAAAAGGAGGCGGAAGAGCATGCGGATTAACGTATATGCTTATCTGGCGGTCATGGCCGGCGTGACCCTTGCGATCCGCGTTTTACCTCTTACCTTGATCCGGCGTCAGATCGAAAACCGGTTTTTACAGTCCTTCCTTTACTATGTGCCCTATGTTACTTTGGCGGTGATGACCTTCCCGGCAATCATGGATGCAACACAGGCTCCCGCAGCCGGCGTACTGGCGCTGATCGCCGGTGTGGCTCTGGCCTGGTGCGGTGCCAGTCTGTTCCGCGTGGCGGCCTCCTGCTGTGCAGTGGCGTTTATTGCTGAATTGATTTTGTGCCATTAATAAATAATGGAAAGCGCCCCGGCGCAGTCATGCTGTGTCGGGGCGCTTTCGTTTATTTCAGGATCTCAGTGACAGTCAGCTGATCGTCGGCTACACGGAAGCGGACCTCCAGTCCTGCAAAGGTCATGCCGTACTGCCGCGTTGGTTCGTTTTGATAGCGGGGACGGGGATCCTGCGCCAGCACAGCAATGAGAGCCTGCTGCTTGTCCGGCGGGACAAGTGCCAACAGGGCTGGCGGGAAGTCCACAGATAGGACCTGGGTGTCTGACGGCGGAGCAAAACCGCAGGATGCCTCGGGATGTGCGTCAGCGTAGGGAATATACGGCTTGATGTCAAAAATAGGGGTGCCGTCCATCAGGTCGGCTCCGGCTACGCGGATCACCGGTCCTTCCGGTGTATCCGGGTCAATGCCAAGCAGACGCACCGCGCTCAGACCGACCTCATTGGGGCGGAAAGGGGAACGGGTGGCAAATACGCCCATGCGTTCATTTCCTCCCAGACGGGGTGGGCGGACAGTTGCTGACCAGCCCTCACGCACAGCCTGTGAGAACTGCCAGATCAGCCAGATGTGTGAAAAGCCGTCCAGTCCACGCAGAGCATTTATATCCCGGTATTCGGGCTCAAAGACGATCTCGGCGGTCAGTGCATCGATCAGACCACTCTGGCGCGGAATGCCGAATTTAGTTTTAAAATCACTGCGTATACGGGCAATGATGTGCATAGTTGCGTCCATGTGCGTCACCTCTGCTATAGTATATCATAATACCATCGCTTGGCAAGGGTATTGAAAAAGCGAGGCTTGAGAATGAGCCGGTTCCGGAGCTTGAGCAGGCTGTTTACTTGTGCAAAAAAGTATTAAGTATGGTATAATTTATATAAAATATAAATTAGAAGAAAGAGACAGGAGTTTTGGAGTCCAATGAAGAAAAAATCGAATCACTTTTCAGGACAGATCGGATTTGTCCTGGCAGCAGCCGGCAGCGCCGTGGGTGTGGGAAATCTCTGGCGCTTTCCTTATCTCGCCGCTAAAGATGGCGGCGGTTTATTTTTGCTTGTTTACCTGGTGCTCGTGCTGACCTTTGGCTTTACTTTGCTGACCTCTGACATTGCCATTGGCCGCAGAACAAAAAAGAGCGCTATTGGGGCTTATACAGAAATGCATCCCAAATGGAAATTCCTGGGTGTGCTGACCTTTCTGGTCCCCGTGCTGATCATGACCTATTATGCGGTCATTGGCGGATGGATCACAAAGTATGCAGTGGTCTATCTGACAGGACAGGCCGAAGCGGCAGCTCAGGACAATTATTTTATCTCGTTTATTACTTCTCCGGTGGCGCCAGTTGTCTTTGCGCTGCTATTTATGGGAGTAACGGCCTTTATTGTGTACAAAGGTGTACAGGACGGTATTGAGCGGGTGTCCCAGTATATGGTGCCGGTCCTGCTGGTGCTGGTGGTGCTGATCGCCGGATATTCCCTCACATTGAAGCACACGGATGAATCCGGACAGCTGCGTACCGGCGTGGAGGGACTGCTCTATTATCTGATCCCTCATGTTGAAGGACTGACGATCGGCCGTTTTTTGCAGATCCTGCTGGATGCTATGAGCCAGCTGTTTTTCTCGCTGAGCGTATCCATGGGCATTATGATCACCTACGGCTCCTATGTAAAGCCGAACGTGAATCTGAACAGAGCAATTGATCAGATCGAGATCTTTGATACGGGCGTTGCTCTGCTGGCCGGTGCCATGATCATTCCGGCAGTGTTCGTATTTTCCGGTACGGACGGTATGAGTGCCGGAACCAGCCTGATGTTCATCTCGCTGCCCAAGGTTTTTGCAGCCATGGGTAAAGCG
>CAKTGW010000017.1 GCA_934561725.1 uncultured Oscillospiraceae bacterium | reverse complement strand
GTCGTTGGGGTTGGTTTTTCCAAAGCTGGTGAAATAGGGATCCGGCACACTGTCCAGCAGCCAAAGACCTTTGGATGCCGGAGGGACTGAGACCTTAGTCAGTCCGCTGATGGGACGGGTGCCGCTTTTGACTACGGCACCCATGCTTTTTTCCTCAATTGTGGACAGGCCGCCCATGAAATTGCCGGGAGAGATGCCGTACTGATGGATGCTTTTGCAGTGCTCAACCATTTTGTCGTAGGCGTGGCCGATGCGGACAGCCAGCTCCGGTGTGGCAGCCCGGCCGGTAAGGTAATCCCGCAGGCCCACGGCCTCCATGATCTCCTCAAAGACAGCGGTGCCGCCCAGATCCACCAGCAGGTCGAACATATGTCCCACGACGGCGTTTCCGGCCAGCCCGGAGGTGAAGTCAGAGCCGCCGCACTCTGCGCCGATGACAAGGTCGGCCACGGTCATGCTTTTTCTGGGAACATTCCGGATCTGCCGGAGCAGATTCAGTACGCTGGCTTTGCCGCGGTCAATAGAGCTGCGGGTGCCGCCGCACTGCTGGATCAGCATGCTCTCGGCAGGCTTTCCTCCGGCCAGAGCAATATCCCGCAGACGGTCCGCCTGAACATATTCACAGCCCAGCCCTACGGTTAGGACAGCGCCGACATTTGGGTGACGGATCATGGCGATGAGCATGCGCACGGCATAGGCGTTGTCGCAGCAGCCATAAAAGCCCAGCACGTCCACGTCCTCCATGCCCAGCTCAGAGGCAATATGTCTGGCCACGTGCGACGCGCATTCTACAGTGTAAATGATCAGCACCTTATTCCGTATGCCCAGCCGGCCGTCCGCACGCAGATAAGCGGGCCAGCTTGCCTGGGCGAGCTCGGTGCAGATTTCAGCAGTATCATTCATAATGCGTATCCAAAACCTTTCCTGTGCGGGGATCAATCGCACCGGCGGAACGGGTATCATACCGGCTGGCGATATTGTGCACATGTACCCACTCTCCGGCACGGATATCGGCGGTTGCCCGGCCGATCACAGCACCGTATTTGATGACGTCGGCTCCGGCGGCAATATCCCGGAGGGCGGCCTTGTGTCCCTGCCGGAGTGCGGTGCGGACGTGGAGCTCTGTCTGTGCCGCAGCGCCCAGCACCTGAGCCGGGCCGGCGGGGAGATCCTCCAGCGCTGTAGCCACGTTGTCTCTGGCAGAGACAACGTACAGCTTGCCGCGTTCGGGCATGGTCGATTCCTCCTTACTTTGTGGCTGTCTGCTTTTTTCTGGAATAATAGGCGTGCAGCTCGCGGTATACGGTAAAGCCGATCACACAGAGGGACAGAATGATAAAGGCACAAGAGATCGGCTTGGTGATAAAGGGCATCCAGTTGCCCTTGGAGAGCATCAGGCCGCGGCGCAGATAGGTCTCTGCAGTACCGCCCAGAATAAAGCCGAGGATGAATGGTGCAGAGGGAATGTTGAAGCAGCTGAACATATAGCCGATCACGCCGAACAGCAGCACGGCACCTACGTCAAAGACGCGGCTGGAGTTGCCATAGGCGCCCACGGCGCAGAGAGTGAAGACCACGGCCAGCAGCACGTGCTTGGGAACGGCCAGGATCTTTACAAAAATACGCAGACCGTAGAATTCAACCAGGATCATCATGACAGAAGCGATGACCATAGCGGCGAAGATCGCGTAGACCAGATCTGCATGGTCGGTAAAGAGCAGGGGGCCGGGCGTCAGCTCATGGAGCGTAAAGCCGCCCAGCAGAATGGCGGTAACGGCATCGCCGGGAATGCCCAGAGTGAGCAGAGGGATCATTGCACCGCCGATAGAGGCGTTGTTGGAGCTCTCGGAGGCAACGACGCCATCCATGATGCCGGTACCGAACAGCTCGGGGTGCTTGGACTGATTCTTGGCCACAACATAGGCGAGAATGTTGGATGTACCGCCGCCGATACCGGGCAGAATACCGATGCCGATACCGATCAGGGAAGAGCGGAAGAAGTTGGGGAGCTGCTCCCGGAATTCCTTCATGCTGAAGCCGAAGCCCTTAACGCCCTTGGTGTTGGGGGCGGTGATCGTAAAGCCATTGTCAAACTTGGCCTGCTGAGCGGCGTTGAGCAGCTCGGCTACGGCAAACAGGCCGATGAGTACGGGCAGCGTGGAGAAGCCGCCCATCAGGCCCTTATAGCCAAAGGTAAAGCGGACCGTGGCATCAATGGGCGCAATGCCCACAGTGGCAAACATAAAGCCCAGTACACCGGAAAACAGGCCCTTGATCATGGAGCCGCTGGCCAGTGTGGAGATCATGGTCAGGGAGAAAAAGGAGACAGCAAAATATTCAAAAAATCCGAAGCTTGTGGCGATCTTGGCCAAGGTGGGGGCGATGAAAATCAGTGCGAGAATACTGAGCACCGTACCCAGGAAGGAGAAAACGATGCCGCTGCCCAGCGCCTTCATGCCCTCCCCCCGCAGCACCATGGGATTGCCGTCCCAACAGGTGGCTACAGAGGAGGGAGTGCCGGGGATCTTGATCAGAATAGCGGTGATCAGGCCACCGGAGATGGCGCCGATATACAGGCCCATCATGAGCGCAAAGGAAGGAATCGCTTCCATGCCGTAGGTAATGGGAAGAAACAGTGCCACTGCCATGGTGGCAGACAGGCCGGGCATGGAGCCGAAGATGATACCGACCACAACGCCGGCGAAGATAAGACCCATGCAGAGGGGATTACAAAGCGAGATCAGACCTTGAATGAACAGTTGCATATGTATTCTCCTCTCTGATTACAGAAACTTCAGGATGCCGGCCGGGAGCATAAGGCCGAGACCTGAACGGAACAGATAGTAAACGATAACGGTAGAGACAACGGCCACAACGGCAAACAGCACGTAGCGGCGCTTTGCTTTGGGGCAGAGCAGGATCTGGAGCACAAAGCAGAGAACGGTGGTGGTGATCAGGAAGCCGATGGACTTCAGAGTGGCAACATAAAGGGCCAGCGCGATAAAGACCAGCAGGACAGCCTTTCCGTCTTTGTTCTCTGCGGGATGGGCCTCGCTGTCATAATCCTTTGCCTTATTCCAGCCTACGACCATCTGGGCAATGCCGAGGATAAGACAGAGTCCGGCGAGTCCGTAGGGAATGTATTGCGGGCCGATTGCCGTTGCTACACGCACCTGTATATGTGTGGCGGCATAGCCGTAGATCAGGGCGAGAAGCGTTATGCCGATGCCCAGCATGAATTCTTTGTATTTGGCGATCATGAGTCTCCTGCCTTTCTGCAAAGTTGAGTTGAGGCGGCATGACGCACGGCCATGCCGCCCCGTATATGAGTACTGTCCGAATGGTGCTTGGTGTGATCAGCCGAGCAGGGCGCTATAGGTATCCATGACATCCTTCATGTAATCATAGGTACCCTGAACGTCCAGGACGGGAGCGCTGGCATTGAGCGCCTCGATCTCGGCAATGTAATCGGGATTCTGTACAACGCGCTGAGCGGCGGCGTTGAATTCCTCGACGAGCTGAGGATCCGTACCCTCGGGGAATGCGTAGAAGAAGAACTTCACGACTTCAACATCGTAGCCAAGCTCTTTTGCGGTGGGAATATCGGGGCAGGCGGGGTGACGCTCATCGGCCAGCAGGCACAGGGGCTTTACGTCGCCGTTGGCAACATAGTCCTTCATGGTTGCCCAGTTGGTTCCCATGATGTCCACGTCACCGGCCAGCATGGCAGCAATCTTTTCGGGGGTGGTACCGGCATCAATGATATCCAGAGTGACGTCAGCGGCTTCCTGGATCATCAGAAGCTGGAAGTGGGTGAAGGAGCCGACCTCGGTGGCAACATTGACAACACCGCCGCCCTTGACGTAGTCGACCATTTCCTTCAGGTCGTTATAAGGAGCGTCTGCCTTTGCGAAGAAAATCTGGGTAGCATCGGTAACGGCAATGGCGGCCATGCACATATTGTCCAAATTCAGGTCAGACAGGCCCATCAGATTGTTGATGATATAGCCGTTGTGGAAGATCAGGGCACGGCTGCCGTCATTGGCAGAAGAGGAGATCTCGTTGGTGGCCAGCGTTCCGCCGCCGCCAGCCATGTTGACGGTGGGCATGGTCACGCCCAGCTCGGATTCCATATAGCGCTGGAAGATACGGCCGTAAACGTCGGTCTCACCGCCGGCGGCGGAGGGGTTGATCACCTCGATGGAGCTTGTGGGCCATTTGAAGGCCTCGGGAGCGGTGGACCCGGGGGCGCTGGTGTCAGGAGCAGTGGATTCGGGAGCCTTGGATTCGTTGGCGTTGTTTCCGCCGCAGCCGGCCAGCAGGCCAAGCAGCATTACGACGGCGAGCAGCATTGCGCAGGTTCTTTTCATTTTTCTTCCTCCTAAAATTTTCTGATGCATCGGCATCACGGATATATCAGGCCCTTAGGCATATCCTGCTTTGTTAGTTGATCTCTGAGATGGGAAGCATTTTGCCCACATAGGGAGTGAAACGCTTAAAGCCTTCGGCGTACTGGATGTCCATTTTGCTCCAGATCTTGGCCTGGAAGGCGCGGTGCTTTGCAAAGTGAATGTAGAAGCCGGCCAGCTGAGGCTGACACTCAAATTTTGCGATGGCGGCCATTTTGGTCTCATAGGTTTCGGCAATGTCCACATAGTAATCCGGAGCGAAACCATTCAGCTCGGCAATGGGGACTGTGCTCTCAAAGAAATACAGGTTGGGATAATGCTGAGCGGGAGTGTTGGGGAAGGAGCCCAACTGAGACCCGCAATTTGTAACCCGAATGACCATTTCAGCGGTCAGCGCGTGGTCGGGATTGGTGGGATCGTTGAGCCAGTGGGTGAATACGATCTCCGGGCGGATCTCCAGATAACGCTTGGTTACATAGCGCTGTGTCTCTTCCGTGATGGTGAGAGGATAGTCGTTCAGTCCCAGAAACTCAATGCTCTTTATACCCAGCGCCTCAGCGGCGGCGCGGGATTCGCGCATCCGGATCGCACTGCAGTCCTCGACCGTGCCATTGGGGTTGTTTTTCCAATAGTCGCCGGATTCGCCGCGGGCACCGCAGGTCAGGCAGATGACGTGTACGTTGTAGCCCTCTTTTATGAACTTGGCCAGAGTACCGCCTGCACGGGTACAGTAGTCTGCGGCATGGGCGCTGACCACCAGAATATCGTTTTTAGCCATATTTACCTCCTTGTTGATTACCCTGCCGGCTTCACCGGCAAATTTGGCTTGCACCCGTATATAGAGCAGATTTCGTGCCAACATGTAGGAAATAAGGCAAAAAATACATTTTTTAGTAAATACTTCTATGAAAAGGCGGTTCTTTTTAAGCAGAGAAAACAATAAAATCCACGGCACGGCCGGCGGGAAGGGAGCTGAAACACTATAGAACGTTGCAATAATTGCGTTGATGTTGCACGACAAATGCAACAAAATTAAAGCAAAAGCTGCTCTCCGGTGTGCAGAGAGCAGCTTGATGGCATGTTAAGAGCGGGGATAGATCACAGACCGAGCTTTTTCATGTGCCGCCACAGGGTGGATCGGTCCATACCCAGCTTTTCTGCGATCTCACCTTTTGAAAGACCAAGGGCCAGCAGCTGCTGAATGCTTGTCCGCTCGTCGGGGTGTGCGCTCCTTCCGGGGCGGTGGAGCGCCTCTTCGATCAGACCAGGCGTTACGGCGGCGCCATCGCACAGGACAATCAGACGCTGGCAGACATTGCACAGCTCGCGGATGTTGCCCTTCCACGGCAGAGAGCACAAAAGGGCTATGGCCTCCGGCGTCAGATCGGGCGCGGCCTTCCGGTTGCGGCGGGCATATTCATCCAGATAATGGCGGCAGAGCACAGGGATATCCTCCCGGCGCTCGCTGAGGGCGGGGAGCTCAAGCCGGAGCACATCCAGCCGGTAATAGAGGTCCTCGCGGAATTTACCTTGAACGATCTGTTCTTCCAGGTCGCGGTTGGTGGCAGAAAACACACGGACGTCCACATTGATGACTTTATCGTGGCCGATGCGGCGGATCTCCTTTTCCTGCAGAACACGCAGCAGCCGGGCCTGAAGGCTAAGCGGCAGTTCGCTGATCTCATCCAGAAACAGCGTGCCCTGATGGGCCATTTCGATCAGGCCCATTTTTCCGCCCCGCACGGCGCCGGTAAAGGCGCCTTCCACATAGCCGAAAAGCTCGCTCTCCAGAAGGGACTCCGGAATGGCGGCGCAGTTGATGGCGACAAAGGGAAAGCTTTTGCGGCGGCTGGCATTATGCATGCTCTGGGCAAACAGCTCCTTGCCGGTGCCGCTCTTTCCGGTGATGAGCACACTGGCGTCTACCTGACTGTATTTCTGCGCCTGCTGTATGGCGAAGACCGTGGCGGGGGCACTGCCCAGGATCTCATAAAATCGGTGCTTGGCCTTATGATCCTTTTCAGAGAGCTTGGTGCGCAGCTTGGCCTCGCCTTCCTGAAGCCGGGAGATATATTGCAGCGTTACTACAGAGCCAATGTGCTTGCCGTCCAGCAGAATGCTGCGCTTTCCAGCACAGAGGTTCAGCTTTTCTCCGGTGGGCGCAGTGTAGCGCAGAAGCTCGTCCCGGCAGTCCGGATGCTCGCGGATCAGCGTGAGGATGGACTCATCGTGGATGACTTCCTCGGCGTGCCTGTGGAGCACCTGCTCCCGTTCCATACGGAGGATCTGTTCGGCGGAGGCGTTGAAATAGGTGACGATACCCTGGGTGTCCACACTGAGAATGGCGTCGTCATAGCTGTCCAGGATCGTGCGGACCTGCTGCGCCTTTTCGGCCTCGTGGCGGGCAGCCTCTGCAATGCGCCGGGCCTCATCCAGCGCGATGGCCATAGCCTCTTCGCCGGATTCGATCACGGCCGTGCGGAAGCCAAGCGCCATGCCCCGGCGGCGAACTGGGTTGCCGCTGATGATAATAGCTTCCTGATCAGTCACGCGGGTGAACAGGGCTTTTACCTCGCTGTCCACGGTAGAGGGCATTTCGATGATCTCCAGATCCACATCGATCAGCTCGGGGACCTGATAGGCCTGATTGACCATCGTATGCGTACCGGGGAAGATAATGCGCCGCCGGCCGTATTGCGCCCAGGCCTTTTTGATGCAGCGGATAATATCCACGGCCTGGACCGGCAGTGTGACCACCGGAACAAAATCTGCCCGGCGGGAGAGAATGGTTGCAGAATAGGAGCGGGCGATGATCACATCGCAGTCGAAGGGCATATTTCGCAGTGCAGCCTGATCGTCGCAGACAAGCACCTCAAATTCAAAGGGTTTGCCCTCGGCCGCTGCGGAAAGCCTGCTTCGCTCGGCCAAACGGGTAAAACGGTCGCCAAAATCCTGATAGGGAGCGACAAGAACGATCTTCAAGTAAAGACGCCTCCTTACAGATCATAGGTAAACGGAGCATTTTCCATGTAATACTCCTGTACCAGCTTTTGGAAGTACTGTTCTGCGCGGGAAAAATGGGCGCCCGGACGATAGGCAATGGAGATCCACCAATATTCCTTGGGTGAAAGAGAAAAGCGGGGGAGTTTGTCCTCTGCGGAAATCTGACTGCCTACCACAAAAGCGGGACCCAGCCCCTGCCGCACCATATTATAGGCCATGTTGCTCAGACTGCATTCCAGAAGCCGACGGGGCATAAAACCGCGGCGGCGGCAGTAGCGCTCGCTGATTTCGCCCACAACGGTCTGCGGATGGAGCATGATGAACGGCTCATCCCGCAGCAGACGGATGTCCAGATGCGTGCGGGGCTGACCTTCCGGCGCAGACATGCAGGCCAGCGGATGATCCTTGGGCAGGAGAAGAAAAATCTCTGTCTGGCAAAAGGAGATATACTCCAGATCCGACATTTCGGTACTGCGGCCCATAATGGCAAAGTCGATGTTTCCGTCAATCAGGGCCGCCTTCAGCGCGTGAGAATTGGTTTCCAGCAGCTGTATGTCAAAGCCCGGGAATTTTTTGTGGAACTTGGGGAAGATGCGGTTGAACATAACGGCGCCGTTGCCCAGGGTGATGCCGATGCGCAGGGTACCGGCGGCACAGCCCTCCAGATCGTCCAGCTCCTTCTGTGTCTGGCGAACGGTATCCAGAACTTGTCTGGCGCCGCGTATATAAATTTCTCCGGCGGCGGTGGGGATCAGTCCGGAGCGGGTGCGGCGGAAAATGGGAGAGCCCAGGCTTTCTTCCAGCGTGAGCAGATAGTGGCTCAGAGCCGGCCGGGTGAGAAACAGCTTCTCTGCGGCACGGGTAACGCTGCCCTCGTCTGCGATGGCTACGATGTATTCCGGCTTGCGTATGTCCATAGATCTGACTCCCTTACTGTAATATAAAATGCACTTAAATGTTCAAAGATGTGCGCTTTACATATCATCTACTCTGGATTATACTGTATCCGAAATGTGAAGCAAAGCATTTATAACAAAAAATATTAAAAAGGAGACGAAAAAATGGACAATATTTATACAAATACTGCAAAGGCTCGTCTGAAGGCCGGAGAAAAGCTGTCTGCTGCATGGAGCCAGACCGGCAGCGGCGTCACGGCAGAGATTTTGGCTCAGGCCGGTTATGATATGATCGTGGTGGACTGCGAGCACGCGCCCATTGATCCGCCCCAGCTGCTGCCTATCGTACAGGCAATCCATGGTTACGATTCCATGGTCATGGCCCGCGCCCCCTGGAACGATCTTGTCGCCATCAAGCGGATGCTGGACTGCGGCCTTCAAGGTATCCATATTCCCTATGTGAACAATGTGGAAGAGACCATGCGCGCCGTCCGCGCCTGCAAGTATCCCCCTGTGGGCAACCGCGGCATAGC
>CAKTGW010000016.1 GCA_934561725.1 uncultured Oscillospiraceae bacterium | reverse complement strand
CCAACCGTGCTGCGGCAGATGATAATCCCATGAAACTCATGAGCATTGCCATGAGGCCGCTGTGCGCACCGCCCTTTCCGCTGGAGCGCATTGAAGAAATGACGGCCCTTATGGGCGGCGACGGACGGATAGATTAGCCCACGGTAAAAAAACAGAGCTCTGCGCTTGCAGAGCTCTGTTTTTTTATATTTGTCGTTGAGAGAGGTTCATGTAATGCTTGTACAGAATACCGAAGCGATGCCGGTACAGGCTTTTCCAAGGCTTCTCTTTCCCGCAGAAATGCAAAATAGCAGTATTGGCCATGACCCAGTCCGTATTGGCTTCACCTGCGGTACGCAGATAATAGGTGGAGTAATTTCTGGCATCGTAATTCCACAGGATATCCGGCAGATCCAGAATGCGGCTGCCAAAAATGGCGTTGAGCATATCCTGATCCGGCAGGATCAGCTCCTTCCGGTGCTCCTCTGCATAGCTGAACAGCGCGTCCGGAACGATCTCCCTGCGTGCCTGCTCCAAATCCATAAGCAAAACACCGGAATTATAATATTTATCCGTTCCCAGCCGCAGACGGCTGATGTCATTTGCAATCTCCGTCTTGCCGGTGTGTGCGCAGGCGCCGAAAATATTGCCCTCCAGATCCGTGTCCCACAGAGGGCGCAGCGGATTGATGATCAGAATATCCGGATCCAGATACAGGACCCGCTTCAATGAGGCGGGCAGCAGCTGCCCGGCCAGAAGGCGGTAGTACATCTCAGGCGGATATTGACGGGAGGAAGGGGCACTGGTAAAAAGGCTCTGGTCTGCCTGGACCTCGTGCAGATGACTTCCGTGTGATGCGCACAGGCGCTTCAGTCCGTCTACCGTTGACTGAGACAAGGAACTGTGCAGCAGCCAGATGTGCGTCTCCTCACCGGGATCGTTCAGCCACAGGGAGGTGAGCATCACCCGCAGCTGCGGAACATAATTTTCGTTCAGCGTTACCAGAATATCCATAACCGATCTGCTCCTGCCACTTAAAATCATATCTTTATTGTAGCAGGTTTAAAGGCGGGATATGTAAAGAAGCTTTGAACAATTCCGGGAAACTCAGTGAATGTCCTTCAGGTGCTCCATGTTCTTGCGGATGCTGTTGCAGCAGCGGTGGAACTGCTCCATATCCTCTGCGCTGAGAGGCAGCTCAACAACTTCCTCTACGCCGTTCTTGCCGATGACGCAGGGTACGCCTGCAAACAGGCCGCTCTCGCCATATTCGCCGCACAGCTCCATGCTGGCAGGCATAATCGCTTTCTCATCGTGGAGGACAATGCTGACCATCCGGGCTGCAGTGGTTGCAATGCCGTACTCGGTGCAGAACTTGCCGGAGAAGGTGACCCAGCCGCCGCCGATGGATTCCTTCTGCAGGGCAGCGCGGTCAAAGCGGAAGCGCTCATCGGCGCGGGCCCAGTCGTCCAGAGGACGGCCGTGGAAGGATACACAGCTCCAGGCTGCAAACTGGTCGTTGCCGTGCTCACCCATCATGTAGGCAGTGATGGACTTGTGGTCAATGCCGGTCTGACGGGCCAGCGCGCTCAGCAGACGGGAGGTGTCCAGGCCGGTGCCGGTACCGAATACGCGGCCGCGGGGCAGTTCCAGCCCCATGGCCAGCTGGCGGGTAACGATATCGCAGGGATTGGAGATATTGACTACAACACCATCGAAGCCGGAGGCGCGGATCTTGTGGGCATAGCCGTTGACGGCGGGAATATTGAACTCCATTTCAAACAGGCGGTTCTGGTTGCCGCGGAGCAGATCGATCTTACCCACACAGTTGACCAGAACATCGCAGTCGCCCAGATCGGCAAAGTCGCCGCCGTTTACGGTGACGCGGTGGGGCATATAGGCTACGGCATCGCGCAGATCCTGTACCTCACTCTTGAGCTTGGCCTCGTTCATATCGACCAGAACCAGCTCGTCTGCAATACCCTGAATAGCCAGAGAATATGCTACATGGGCACCAACGTGGCCCAGACCAATCACACCGACTTTTCTAGTTTTCATTGTTGTTTTCCTCCAATACGAATTATTTTAAATATGGTATCAGGTCATGCCCCGAAATGGGGGAACAGGACCAGTGTATACAGCAGACTCAGGACCATGTACAGAACGACCAGAACGGCAAAGGCCGGGAGCGTTCTGCGCATGACCAGGTTTTCATCACCCACACGGCCGACAGTAGCACAGGCGGCTACAGTGTTGTTGGGGCAGATCAGGTTGCCCAGGGAGGCAGCGGCGTTCTGTCCGGCAAAGACCGTGATGGGATTCATACCCAGATTCAAGGCGGCCTCCGAGTGCATACCGGCAAACATCAGGTTGGAGCCCAGTCCGGTGCCGGTGATAAAGGAGCCCATAGCGCCGATGAGGACAGCGGCAGCAGGATAAGCGGAAGCGGCCACAGCGGCGATATCGTCTGCAATGAGGCTCATCATGCCGGTAGTTGCCGACTGCATGATATAGCTGAGGATCAGCAGGCTGCCCATAGTGACCATGACCGGCAGCACGCTGCGGGCGGTCTTGCCCAGAACCTGACCGAATTCATCCACAGGGACGCGCAGCGTCAGGGCACCCAGCAGAGCGCAGACCAGGATTACGGCGTCCACCCAGGAGATATAGCCGAACATGCACAGGGTCTTGAAGCCGGTTTCAGGCCAGAGATAAGGTACGCCATACCGGACCAGGGGAAGCAGAATCAGCATATAGACATAGGGGCTCAAAGCGCGGAATGCACCATATTTTACTTTGGTATCTGCAGCTACAGCATAGCGGTACTCTTCCGGAGTAGAGATGGGGACAATTTTCACATAGGCAACGCTGAGCAGGATGGAGATCAGTCCGGTACCCATAGAGGTGACCTCGGGACCTACATAGTTGCTGAGCAGGAACATAACGCCGCCGGTGGTGATGCCGGCATAGAGGAGATAAGGGATGATGCCGCGGAAGCCCTTGCGGCCGAAGGCAATGCCCACCGACAGGAAGGGGATGATGGCCACGCCGAACATATGGAAGCGGCCGACCATGGCAGAGTTCAAAGCGTGGGTGCTGAGACCGGCCTCAACCAAAACGGCGCCGCCGTTGATGGTGGTCAGACCGGCACCGCCCCAGGAGCAGGGCGTTGCATCGCCCAGCAGAGCTACGGCGATGGCGGTAATGGGATCAAAGCCCAGTGCAACAAGGAAGGGAGCGGCAATTGCGGCGGGGGAACCGGCGCCGGCTGCGCCCTCGAGGAAAATGGGAACCATCATACCCACAATGACCAGCTGAACACGACGGTCCTGCCCGGAAACGCGGGTAATGGTGGTCTTAACGTCGTCAATTGCACCGGTATAATTCAGCGTATTCAGGATGACAAAAGCGCCAAAGACCATGACAACGATTTTAAAGCCCTCTTTAATGCCCTTCCAGAGCAGTCCGTCCAGAACGGCAGTGTTCTCTGCCAGAGTCAGTCCGTCAAGATTGAAATAGGTCAGCGCCAGGAAGGCAGTCCAGACCATGGCCAGAGGTGCGACCTTCATGGCAGGCTTTTTAAAAGCCAAAATGCCGGTCAGCACGAAAACGATGGGGCTGATAGCGAGTACGAAGTTTAAAAATGACATTGCTTGGGAACCTCTCTTTTTCAGTATTTGTTTCTATTAAAAAAGAGAGCCCCGTCCGAAAGACGGAACTCTCTGCATTTTTTGCGTACAAAAAACGATCAGGCGGCGGAGAGCACATCTTTCGGATAAGATGAATCCAAAATTAGTAGACCGATCAGGGGAAGAATAATAACTCGGGAAATAATAAAAAAGGACACCAGCAGAATGGTGTCCAGAATAATGACGATGTTGTTGTTTGTGCAGGCAGAGGCAGCCCCAGCGCAAGCTGCTGCGGCAGACATCATGAAAGCTGAAGCGTTGTTCATGCGGGACACCTCCTTTGGTAAGTTAATCAATAAATTAGACTTATTTTCTGCAAAAGTCAAGCCTTCTTCGAGAATTTTGAATTTTTTGTAAACATGAAACAGAATGCATAAAATTAAATTCAATTAATTGTGCACATTTTTCAAATGCGTGAGAAGGGCGCTGTCATGAAAAAATCGTTGACAGGAGCAGTGAAAATAGGGTAAAATATATAAGCGTGTCCACATCGGGAATCCCCGCTGCGGACAGAGAATTGTCAACTGCTTCGGCCGATGGCCGATGTTGAGTATGATCGGGGCGTGCAGTTTCCTGCCCCAGAAATAAACAAGGAGGTGTACAGCATGTTCCGTACCTACCAGCCCAAGAAGCGTCAGCGCCAGAAGGTGCACGGCTTCCGCAAGAGAATGGCCACCAAGAATGGCCGCAAGGTCCTCGCTCGCCGCAGAGCAAAGGGCAGAGCTCAGCTGAGCTACTAATCAGGTTGGGGAAAATTTCCCCAGAAAGCCGTTTCGGGGTGAGGAAGCTGAAATCATCTGTTTCGATAAAGAATAATTATGAGTTTCGCCGCCTGTACTCCAAAGGCAAAAGTGCTGCGACGCCGCTTCTGGTGGTCTACTGCCGAAAAACGCGCCGCGACCATAACCGCTTGGGTATCACAGTAACAGCAAAGCTGGGTAAGGCAGTGGTGCGCAACCGAGTGCGCCGCCGGTTCAGAGAGATCTATCGTCTGAATGATCCGCAGCTGCAGAAGGGCTACGATATTATTATAGTGGCCAGAATGCGCAGCCGCTTTGCCGCCTATGGGCAGCTGGAGGAAGCATATCTGACTGCCTGCAAAAAGCTGGGACTTCTGAACGAGAAAAGGCGGCGGGAAACGTGAAGGGTTTTTTGATTGCATTGGTGCGGTTTTATCGCCGTGCCATCTCCCCTCTTTTCCCGCCGTCCTGCCGTTTTGTCCCCACCTGTTCTGAGTATGCCCTGGAGGCTTTGGAAAAGTATGGCGCCGCAAAGGGTCTGTGGCTCACCCTGAAGCGCCTGAGCAAGTGCCATCCCTTCCACAGGGATAAGAACCACGATTTTTACGACCCTGTCCCATGAGGACAGTAAGACAGATTGGAGAATTCAATGTCCATTATTACCGTGCCCTTTTCGTGGCTGCTACTCAAGCTGTATGAGCCGGTGCAGAACTTTGGCGTGGCCATCATTCTGTTCGCGCTGGTCGTAAAGCTCGTTCTCCTGCCGTTCCAGATCAAGAGCAAGCGCAGCATGATGCGCATGAACAGCTTGACTCCCGTTCTCAAGGAGCTGGAGAAAAAGCATGGCGGCAACAAGCAGAAATACCAGATGGAAGTGTCCAAGCTGTATCAGGAAGAGAAGATCAACCCCATGTCGGGCTGTCTCTGGACAATGATTCCCTTCCCCATCCTTATCGCACTGTACAGCGTTGTCCGCTCTCCTCTTACACATGTCATGCGCCTGTCGGCCGATGAGATCAGTGAGATCATCGCCAAGCTGGGCGATTATGGCATCAGCATTTCCACCGGCGTCTACAAGGAGCTGGAAATTGCAAAGCACGTTGGAGATCACTTCGAAGAGCTCAAGGCAATTGCACCGGGCCTGCTGGATCTGAACTATGAGTTTCTGGGCATGAACCTGTGCGATTTCCCCCAGCTGAACTTCTTTACCAAGGTAAACTGGGCGGAGGCAGCCAGCTGGGCGCCTGCACTGGGTCTGTTCCTGATCCCCTTTATCTCTGCATTTCTGTCCTGGCTGACCATGAAGGTCTCCAGTAGCAATCAGGCCGCTGCGGCGCCTGATCAGGCAAATATGATGAAGAGCATGAACATGGTCATGCCCATCATGTCCGTGTACATCTGCTTTATCATGCCCGGCGCAATGGGCATTTACTGGATCGCCAACAGCCTGTTTGCCATCATTCAGGAGCTGATCCTCAACGGCCATTTCAAAAAGGTCATTGAGGCCGAAACAGCTGAGCGCACCGCCCGCATGGAGGCCCGTGCCGCCGAGCTGGAGCGCAAGCGCGAGGAAGCTGAGCGGCGCCGCGCCGAGGGCGAGATCCTTCAGAACAAGAACACCAGTAAGCGTAAGCAGAATGCCAAGGCCCGCACAGAAGAGGCTGACCGCCGTGCTGCTGAACGTGCCGCCGAGCGTGCGGCCGCCGGTCTGCCGGAGGAAAAGAAGCCTGCATCTCAGGTGGGTACCCGGCGCTATGCCCGGGGACGCGGCTATGATCCTGACCGCTACGGCGTGCAGGAGGACCTGACCGATGCTGATACAGAGCACGCCGAGGGCGAAAACTCTGCTGAAGAAGAATAACGGGAGTATACACATGATAGAATCGATTCAAGTAACCGGCAAGACAGAGGATGAGGCGATTGCCTCTGCGCTCAAGCAGCTGGGTCTGGAGCGCGATGCCGTCTCTGTAGAGATCATTGAGCGTGCCAAGTCCGGCTTCCTGGGCCTGGGTGCTTCGCCCGCTGTTGTGAAGGTCAGCTATGAAAAGACTGAATCCCATCAGGAAAAGGTCGAAGCGTTTATCCGCGGTCTGCTCCAGCACATGGGTGCCGAGGCGGAGATCACCATTACCGAACGTGAAAAAGGCCTGAATGTCTGTCTCAGCGGCGACAATATGGGCGTGATCATCGGCCGCCGCGGCGAGACTCTGGATGCGATCCAGCACCTGACCAATTATGCCGTAAATCGCGGCGCAGAAAAGCGGCTGTATATCAATGTGGATGCAGAGAATTACCGTTCCAAGCGGGAGGATTCTCTGGTGCATCTGGCAGAGAAAATGGCTGCAAAGGTAGTCAAATACCGCCGCAGTATGGCTCTTGAACCCATGAACAGCTATGAGCGCCATGTGATCCACACTGCGCTCCAGGACTACGAGGGTGTTACGACCAGTTCTACCGGAACGGAGCCGAACCGCCGTGTAGTCGTTTCCTACAGCCGTCCTGAGTCCAAGAAGAATAAGCCGACCGTTCGGGAGTGGAGCTGAAAAAACAACTGAGAGGGGAAGATATCCGTGGTATTTGAGCGTGTTTGTCATTTGCTTCGCACGCAGTTGGATGTCAGCGGCGAGATCACCGCTGATACCGATATCGTCACCGACCTCGGAGCTGACTCAGTTGACCTGGCTGAGCTGATCGTTTTGATCGAAGAGGAATTTGCCTTGCCGCCCTCGGTTCGGGCTACACAGGACATCCGCACAGTCGGTCAATTATCTGCGTTCATAGAGAACGCACTGAACAAATAAACGAATGCCGCAGGCTTTTAGTCTGCGGCATTCGTTTACAATCAGACGAGATGTGATTTTCTGTATATAAAAACCGCTCTGCCGCGGATGATCCGCAGCGGAGCGGTTTTGCATTTTTAATGTATAAATCCCTGGAAATTACTGCTTGGCGTTGATCTTCACGCCGGGGCCCATGGTGGAAGCAGTGACGCAGGAACGGATATACTGACCCTTGGCAGCAGCGGGCTTTGCCTTCAGGATAGCGCCCATGAGTGCGTTGTAGTTCTCATTCAGCTTCTCTGCGCCGAAGGAGACCTTGCCGATGGGGCAGTGGATGATATTGGTCTTGTCGAGGCGATACTCGATCTTACCGGCCTTAGCTTCGGTAACGGCATTTGCAATGTTGGGGGTAACAGTACCGGCCTTGGGAGAGGGCATCAGGCCCTTGGGGCCGAGGACCTTACCAAGACGGCCGACAACGCCCATCATGTCGGGAGAAGCGATAACAGTGTCGAACTCAAACCAGTTTTCCTTCTGGATCTTCTCAACCAGATCCATGCCGCCGGCGTAATCAGCACCAGCTGCCTTGGCCTCTTCCTCGCGCTCGGGCTTGCAGAAGACCAGCACGCGGACGGTCTTGCCGGTGCCGTGGGGCAGGACGATGGCGCCGCGCACCTGCTGGTCAGCGTGACGGGAGTCAACACCCAGCTTTACGTGCAGCTCAACGGTCTCGTCAAACTTGGCCTTGCTGGCCTTGGTCACCAGATCAAAAGCCTCAGCGGGCTCATACAGAGCCTGTTTATCAATGAGCTTTGCGCTCTCTTTATAATTCTTACCTCTGAACAATTTGATTTCCTCCTTGTATTGTGGTTCGTCGGATGACTGCCACGGGGGCATATCCTCCCACGTTCAGGCGAAAAGACAGGCTTTCGCCACAAGAGCTGCTCTTACTCGGCAGCGACAAGAACGCCCATGCTGCGGCAGGTACCGGCCACCATGCTCATAGCGGCTTCGACATCACTGCAGTTGAGGTCGGGCATTTTCTGCTCGGCAATCTTGCGGAGATCCTCGCGGCTGATGGTAGCGACCTTATCGCGCTGAGGAACGCCGGAAGCGGTCTCAATGCCGCATGCCTTCTTGATAAGAAGAGCGGTCGGGGGGGTCTTGGTGATAAAGGTAAAGCTGCGGTCGGCGTATACAGTGATGACAACGGGGATCATCATGCCCATGTCGCCCTTGGTGCGCTCATTGAAATCCTTGGTAAACTGAGCAATATTAACGCCGTACTGGCCGAGTGCGGGACCGACAGGGGGGGCGGGAGTCGCCTTGCCTGCGGGAACCTGGAATCTAACGTATCCAACTACTTTCTGTGCCAATGTAAAGCACCTCCTATTATTCTGTTACAGGTTCGACTTGATCCAACTCAAAGTCGACGGGAGTCTCTCTGCCGAACATGGACACGATCACGCGTACGCGCTCCTTTTCAGCGTCCAGCTCATCCACGATGCCGAAGAAGCCATCCAGCGGGCCGTCAACGACTTTTACCTTGTCGCCCACGTCAAAGCCCAGCTTGTATTCGCGGCGCTCAACGCCCATGGAAATGATCTCCTGCTCGGTGAGAGGAATGGGATCCCCATCGCTGCCGACAAAGCCTGTGGCGCCGCGGACATTGCGGACAAGATACCAGCTTTCGTCGGTCATGACCATTTTGACAAGCACATAGCCGGGGAAGACCTTTCGCTCGACTTCCTTATCGCCGGTGTCCGTGTGCTCAACAACGGTCTCCAGGGGAATATTGACCTCCAGAATGAGGTCCTGCATTC
>CAKTGW010000015.1 GCA_934561725.1 uncultured Oscillospiraceae bacterium | reverse complement strand
GCTCATAGGTCTCCTTCAGGTGCTCGATCTTTTCAAAGGGATGCTGAAGCATGAAGTCATAGCTGGCCCAGAACACCCCGGCATCGGCGATGGCCCGCGTTGCCTCAATGATATCCTCCTGAGTCTCATGGCGGTGAAATACTTCGCGCCGGATATAGGGCGAGCCGGACTGGATGCCCATAATGACCTCCATCAGCCCAACGGAAACCAGCTTTTTCAGCGTAGCCTCATCTGCCATGCCCGGATGCGTCCATATGGTAAAGGGCATGTGGATATGCTTTTTGTATTCCCGGCAGAACTCGTCCACCCACTCGGCCTTTCGCGGGAACACCTCATCATAAAAGTGGATAAACACCAGACGTTTGCATTGCTTTTTGGCCTCTATAAGCTCATCGATCACACTTTTTACGCTGCGGAAACGCACCGGCGGTGTCCCCTTCGGCAGCAGCCGGCGCAGATTGGCACAGCAGCAATAGGAGCAGCGGAAAGGGCAGCCGCGGGATGCGATCGTCTCATAGCTGAGGGTATTCAGCTGCGGATCGCCGGGGACCAGCTTGTCGTTTTCGATAAAGCAGGCATTCCTGCTGTTGATGACCGGTGCACCGTAGCCATCCAGCTGAGAGAGCACGTCGCCGATCTCGTTCACTACGATCTCTCCGCTGCGGACAAAGCCCAGAGAGGGGATCTCTTCGGCACTTTGTCCGGTGCGCAGGCAGTCAGCCAGCTTTACGATGGCATGCTCGCCGTCTGTACGGATAATATACTGGGCACCGCGCTTCAGGAAATAATCCGGGAACATGCTGGTAAAGGCGCCGCCGCAGACCACAGGGATATTGCCGAAGCGGCCGCGGATGCGCTCCAGCACGGCGTTCACTGTATCCAGATACATGGAGCTCATGACCGACAGACCGATCATCAGGGGTGCCGTCTCCTCTATGCGCTGACAAAGCAGATCCAGTTCCGCCTCTGTAGTCTTTTTCGGACGTACGCTGTTGAAGTCCTTATAAAACACGTTAGTGACTTCATATCCGCCCCGCTCCAAAGCTGATTCCAGATAGCGGACGCCCTGAGCCTTAATATTGTAAAAAGCCACCAGAAGAACGCGTTTGTTCTCTGCCATTCTTCATCCTCCCGTGAATGAACTATACTGTATTATTTCACATTATAGCCCGGCAGCCCTGAAATAGCAAATAAAGAAAAATAAAAACCGGCAGAGCCAAAGCTCTGCCGGTTCCCGATCTTCAGTTTACTGCGGGTACACCGCAACCGTTATACTGCGCAGAATAGCCTCTACACTGCTGCGCGCACTCTCAATATAGGGCATAGCCGTCTGGTGTGTGACCACGCTCTCATATCCGCCGCCGGTCAGCATGGAGACGCACATCAGCAGTACACCCAAGCACAGGCAGGTGATCCCCAGCGCCGCCAAAACTCTGCACAGGATCTTCATACCCTTTTCTCCTTTCTGGCCAGCCGGTTCCACAACGCCGGCACACAGCTGTTCCAGCCGTGCAGGATGCAGCGGATCAGCCACGCCGCCAGCAAAAGCAACAAAATTGCGCCGCCCAGCAGCAGCAGGCCGCCGCCCAGCACAAACATTGCGTCGGGTATATAGCTCATGCAGGCAATGCCCGCCCGCAGGCCCACACTGGACGCCCAGGCCAGCGCCAGTCCCGGAGCCAGCAGCACCGGGATCAATGCCGCAGAGATCACAAGCAGCGGGACACCCGGCACGATCATCAATATCCAGAACAGGATCGCTCCGCCCACAGAGATCTTCGCGGGCGTCTGGCCGGCATCAGGCAGCTTGCCGCCCCGGGCTACGGTCAGCTCCGGGAACGCCTCTGTGTGCAGCGCATCCTCCGGTTCCGGCTCCGCTTCCTCATCCGGATCTACGGCGATCTCCGTCTCCTGAATGATCTCTTCTTCCTCAGCCGGTTCCGCCTCCGCAGCATTTTCATCTGTCTCCGGCACTTCGTTTACTTCCTTCGCATCAACCTCTTCCGGCACCTCAGGCATTTCCGCTTCTGGCTGTTCCTCTTCGGCCGGTTCTTCAGTCAGAGCGGTTGCCTCCTGTGGAGAGCCCTCAGCACTTCCGGTCTCTTCAACAGCTTCCGCCTCTTCAGAAGGTTCCGGCTTCCCGGCAGCTTCCATGTCCTCCCCGGCGCTGCTTTCTTCGGCCGCCTCCGCATCCGGCGCGGGCGCGGTATTTTCTGTATTTTCTTCATCCGGGTCGTTCAGCACGGCCTGGATCAGCTCAGCCGCCTGCACGGGCTCTGCCGGAGGCGTCTCCGGCGTTTTTTCTGCCGCTGCTTCAGCCTCAGCGATCGCCTCGATCCCCATGCGGTTGAGGTTGATGGCCAGGCGCATAGGCGTGCCCAGTTCCTGGATCAGCGCCGCCTCTCCGGCTTCGCCCGCCTCGTCAAATTTGCGGGTATAGTGGCTCATCACAACAGCGCGGTCCTCTTCCGTAAGGAAGGAGAGCAGGCCGCCCAATTCGGCAAGGTATTTCTGTTTATTCATTTGTGTTTCACCTCGATTGCGCATGCGGCCCACAGCCGTATAGAACTATTATATCCAAAAACGTCCTGACGGTCAAGTCAATCCGCCGCGATTTCCAGCTCCCGCAGGTCCGGCGTTCCCTTGAACACCTTGACCAGATACAGCTCGCCGGATTCCAGCGGCCCAAAGAAAAACTGCCCCTCCTCATCGGTAATGAACCGCGCCATCAGCTGGATCTCGCCCTTCTCCGGCACACGGAACAGCAGGACCAGAGCACCGGACACAGGCTCTCCCCCCGCAGCGCACACCTGCCCGACCACCGCGCCGCCCTGCTTTTCCGTGCAGCACAGCCGGGTCGTAAGCATCTCACCCTCGCCGGGGCGAAAATAAAATCTGCCGTACATACTCATAACAGCTCCCTCTTTTCAGGCATATTTCACTTTATTATATCCTGCTGGGGCTGTGGTTGTGCTTGACAAGCGGGTGCGGATTTTATACAATATTATGACATGACGCAACAGAGAAACTGCGCATTTTAAGGAGGACTTACGATGGCAAACGACAAAAAAAAGGTAGAACAGATCACCGATATGGAGGTCGATTTTGCGCAGTGGTATACCGATGTATGCCGCAAGGCCGAGCTGATCGACTATTCTTCCATAAAGGGTATGTTCATTTACCGTCCCTATGGATATGCCATCTGGGAAAATATCCAGAAAGAACTGGACCGGCGCTTTAAAGAGCTGGGCCATGAAAACGTATATCTGCCTGTGCTCATCCCCGAGAGCCTGCTCCAGAAGGAAAAGGACCATGTGGAGGGCTTCGCTCCCGAATGCGCCTGGGTCACCATGGGCGGCGGAGACGAGCTGGAAGAGCGCATGTGCATTCGCCCCACATCAGAGACGCTGTTCTGTGAGCACTATTCCAATATCATCCACTCCTGGCGCGATCTGCCCAAGCTGTATAACCAGTGGTGCTCCGTTCTGCGCTGGGAAAAGACCTCCCGTCCCTTCCTGCGCCACCGCGAGTTCCTGTGGCAGGAGGGCCACACCATGCACGAGACTGCCGAGGAAGCCCGCGCCGAAACGCAGCAGATGCTGAACGTCTATGCCGATTTTCTGGAAAACACGCTGGCCATGCCCGTGGTCAAGGGTCAGAAAACGGATAAGGAAAAATTCAACGGTGCTGAAGAGACCTACACCGTGGAATGCATGATGCACGACCACAAGGCACTTCAGTCCGGTACCAGCCACTATTTTGGTGACGGCTTTGCCCGCGCCTTCGATATCACCTTCACCGGTAAGGACAATCAGCTGCACTATCCTCACCAGACCAGTTGGGGCGTATCCACCCGTATGATTGGCGGACTGATCATGACCCACGGTGACAACAACGGCCTGGTCCTGCCCCCCCGCATTGCCCCCATTCAGGTCATCGTCCTGCCCATCGCCCATCATAAGCCCGGCGTAACGGAAAAGGCACAGGAGCTGGTGGATCGCCTGAAAAAGGCCGGCATTCGTGTCCGCGGTGATTTCTCTGACAACAGCCCCGGATGGAAGTTTGCCGAGTATGAGATGAAGGGCATTCCTCTCCGCGTGGAGATCGGCCCCAAGGATATGGAAAAGGATCAGTGCTGCGTCTGCCGCCGGGATAACGGTGAAAAGAGCTTTGTTCCCCTTGCCGAGCTGGAAGAACGCATCCCCCAGCTTCTGGACGAGGTGCACGCCGGTCTGTACGCCAAGGCAAAGGCCAATCTGGACAGCCACATTTTTGAGGCCCATTCTCTGGAAGAAGCCAAAGCTCTCCAGGCCGAGCACGGCGGCTTCATCAAGACCATGTGGTGCGGCGATCTGGCCTGCGAGATGGCCATGAAGGAAAAGGCCGGCATGTCCAGCCGCTGCATCCCCTTCGTGCAGGAGCACCTGGACGATGTCTGCCCTGTCTGCGGCAAAAAGGCCGATAAAATGGTCTACTGGGGCGTAGCTTATTAAAGCCGGCGCTCTTTGACGCTGCGAACTGTTTGAGGAATGCATGGATGAAAAGGCAGTTTTCGTTCCTATTGGCTCTGGTCCTGCTGCTGACGCTCTCTGCTCCGGCCCTGGCTCTGCAGGAAACAAAGGAGATCGTACTCACTTATTGCGGGATCTCCATTACGCTGGACGGCAGTGATCTCATTCCCGCTGATGCCAATGGCAGCGCAGTCGAGCCCTTTATTTTCGACGGTACGATCTATCTCCCTGTGCGCGGGATCGCCAGTGCTTTGGGACTCTCTGTAAGCTGGGACAATATGACAAGCACGATCGGGCTTTCAAGCGGCGGCACCGCCTCTGCTGCATCCGATGCAAAGGCGACCTATGCTCTTGTTCCCGCTCAGGCAGTCTACCGTGATATTTCCATCATGCTCAACGGCGCACGCCTTGAGCCCATGGACGCATCCGGCAATGCTGTCGAGCCGTTTCTCATTAACGGAACGACCTATCTTCCGCTGCGTGCCATCTCCGAAGCACTGGGGCTCACTGTAAGCTGGGACAGTGCCGCAAGCACCGCCGTGCTGAGCCGAACAGCGCAGACAAACAGATCCGACAGCATTGATGTCAAAACGACCGGCACCTATGTCGGCAGTCTGGAGTCAGATAAATAATCCCGATTGCCGACATGCGAAAAGGATCCTGACCGAAAATCGGATCTGGTTTGACACCAAAGAAGAAGCGCAGGCCGCCGGTTATACAGCCTGCGGTGTCTGCAAACCATAATTTTGTAAAAAAGGGCGGGCAAAATGCCCGTCCTTTTGATATTTGGAGGACTACATTACTTATGCACGGAATCGGAACTCTCTGCAACGTTCTGGCCGTTCTTGTGGGCGGCGGGCTGGGCCTGCTGCTGAAAAGCGGCCTGTCCGAACGTTTTCAGAGCATTCTCATGCAGGCCTGTTCACTGGCCGTGATCTTCATCGGCGCTTCCGGCGCCATGACCGGGCTGCTCGCTGTTTCAGACGGCGGGCTCACCACACAGGGCAGCACCATGCTGGTGCTCTCTCTGGTTCTGGGCGGACTGCTGGGTGAAGCACTGAACATTGAACACAAAATGGACATACTGGGCGACAAGCTCCGCCGCCGCTTTGGCGCCAAGGACGACGCCGGCTTTGTAAACGGTTTTGTCACTGCCTCTCTGGTCATCTGCATTGGCGCCATGGCTGTGGTGGGCGCTATTCAGGACGGTCTGTCCGGGGACTGGTCCATGCTGCTGGCCAAGAGCATGCTGGACTTTATCATTATCATGGTATTTGCCTCCACGCTGGGTCCCGGTGTGCTCTGTTCCGCCATCCCGGTGGGCGTATACCAGGGCTCCATCACTCTTTTCGCCAGCTTTATCGCCCCCTATATGACGGACGCCGTAGTCAGCGGCATGAGCTTTATAGGCTCCGTGCTGGTTTTTGGTGTGGGGATCAATCTGCTGCGTCCCCACAGCTTCCGTGTCGGCAATCTTCTGCCCGCACTGCTGATCCCACCCCTGTGGGAACTTATCCGCGGTCTGATCCGCTGAAAAAATTTTTCGCCCCTTATCGGGCAGAATCAGGAGAGCCATGTACGATATTGCCTATTCCCGCTGTCCCGATTATGAATACAGCCGCGTCCGGCCCGCACTGGAGGATGTGCTGGCACAGGTCACGGATTTTTCCTGGCTGCGTCCGGGAATGACTGTGGCCATAAAGGCTAATCTGGTAACCGGCGCGGCGCCGGAGCGTGCCGCCACCACCCATCCGGCAGTGATTCAGGCTCTGTGCGACATTTTATCCGAAAAAGGCGCCCGGCCCATCGTCGGCGATTCTCCGGGCGGCCCCTATACCGCTGTTTGGCTCCGGCACGTTTATGCCGCCTGCGGGCTGACCGCTCTCCGAAACGTCACGCTCAACCAGGATCTCTCCGAGCTGCATATCTCTGCTCCCGAAGCCGCGATCTGCCGGGAATTTGACTGTACCGCTTACCTTACCCGCGCAGACGCCGTGATCAGCCTGTGCAAGCTCAAGACCCACGGCATGATGTCTCTGACCGCCGGCGTAAAAAATCTGTTCGGCGCTATCCCCGGCACAAAAAAGCCGGAGTATCATTTCCGTTTTCCCCGCCCCGGCGACTTTGCCGATGCTCTGGTAGATATCTGCCAGTATTTTTCCCCTGTGCTCACAGTGTGCGATGCTGTGATTGCCATGGAGGGCAACGGCCCTACAGCCGGCACACCATATCACGCAGGCCTGCTGGCCGCAGCGCCCAATCCCCACGCACTGGACGCAAGTCTGGCCCGGCTTATCGGCCTGGATCCGCTGTCCGTTCCCACGATTGCCGCCGCCCAGCGCCGCAGGCTTCTTCTCTCCACGCCCTCCGTATCCGGTCAGCCGGAGCCGCTGGCGGACTTCGTACTTCCGGACACCGGCGGCATTCTCTTTGAAGGCCGGGGCGGCCTGTCCGGGCGCATACGCAGTGCTGTATTAAATTGCTGTCTCTCCGCCCGTCCCGTTCTGGACACCGCGCATTGCTCCGGCTGCGGAAAATGCGCCGCCATCTGTCCCGCCGAGGCTATCACGCTCCGCGGCGGCCAGCCCCATATCCACCGGAGCCGCTGTATCCGCTGTTTCTGCTGTCAGGAATTCTGTCCCCGGGGTGCGCTGCACGCCAGACGCAGCCCCATCGCCCGGCTCATCAATAAGGAGGTCCATTGAATGCCGTATTTTTCCTGCCCTGTCTGCCGCCAGCCACTCTGGGACATGGGGCCAAGCCTGAAATGTCCTGCCGGACACTGCTTTGACAAGAATAAAAAGGGCTATGTCAATCTGGCTCTCAGTGCCGCCTCGGCAAAAAAGCGCCACGGTGACGATCATCTGATGGTCACAGCCAGAAGGGAATTTCTGGAAAAGGGCTATTATGAACCATTACGGCATGAGATCTGCCGGCAGGCCGAGACGCTGACTCAGGCCTCCATCCGGCTGCTGGATGCCGGCTGCGGCGAGGGCTGGTACACCAGCGGTGTAAAAGCACACCTGGAATCAATGGGCCGCACCGTAGAAGCACTGGGTATCGATATTTCCCGGGATGCTCTTGCAGAAGCGCACCGGCGCGACCGCTCGCTGCATCTGGCTATAGCCGGAGCGAATCATCTTCCTGTCCCGGACGGCGGTATTGATCTGCTCCTGAGCATTTTCGCCCCGCTTTTTCCAACGGAGTGCGCCCGCGTTCTCAAGCCAGATGGACTGCTGATCCGTGCCGTCCCCCTGCGTGAGCATCTGTTCGGATTAAAAAAGGCTGTCTATACTACACCCTATCTTAATCCCGACATGGATCCCGCTCTGGATGGACTGATCCTCACAAAGCAGACCGAGGTCCGCTGTACGCTGCAATTGAACAGCGCCGCCGATATTCAGGCGCTCTTCCGCATGACGCCCTACTATTACAAGACCAGCCGGGAAGATCAGGCCCGCCTTGAGGCCCTGGAGCAGCTGGAGACTGAGCTGCATTTCGGCGTATGGCTCTATCGGAAAAGCTGCCCAGATTGACGAATCACGTCAGTTGTGATATGATATCTGCGTCGTAACCACCCTTGATAAAGAGGATTAAAACCATGCCTGAACATACTTTTGACCCAAACAACACTGTTCTGTCTCACATGAACCACATGAGCCGTACCGAGGCTATTGAACTGGGCAAAGCCGTCTGCGCAGCCCTGGAGGGGACAGAATGTCACGGAGCCATCTGGCCCGGAGCAATTACACTTCTGCCCGACGGCGCTGCCGCACTGGACGCACCGCTGGAGGGAGAAATCCTGAATCTGAGCGCTGAAGCGCTGGAATACGCCGCGCCTGAGCTGTTCTGGCACGGCAAGCGCAGCGGACGGGCTGATGTTTATTCCATCGGCCTGATGCTCTACTGCGCCATGAACGGCGGTCAGCATCCCTTCTATCCCACCGAGGGCGAGATCGGCGTAAAGGAACGTGCGGACGCTCTGCGCCGCCGTATGAAGGGAGAGGCTCTGCCGCCCCTGATGGACTGCGGACGCAAATTCGGCGCCGTGATTCAGAAGGCCGTCAGCTATGACGAGGCGGAGCGTTATGCCTCTCCTGCCGAGCTCCGCGCCGCACTGGACGCCTGCCCCGTGCTCCCGGCACAGTATGCCGGCTTCACGCCCGCCGCACTTCTGGAATCCGATCCCGATCTGGCCCGTGCGCTGGACGAGGAAATGGGGACCAGTACCGTTGCCGAAGCCGCAGCCCGCACTGCGGCACAGAAGGAATATAAGGTCGACAAGCATTTTGAGGACAGTGTTCCTCCCGCACCTAAAAAAAGCCGCGGTCCGCTGATCGCCATTGCCGTGATCATCGCCGCCGTGATCATCATACTGCTGTGCCTTCGCGCCTGCGGCGGTACCCCTGCCGTCACTCCCAGCCCCTCTATTTCTCCGGTTGTGGATTCTCCCTCACCGGAAGTCAGCCCGTCGCCGGATGCAACAGTATCTCCTGACGGCAGCGCCTCTCCCGATGTCACCAACGATCCGGAAGCCAGCGTCTCTCCCGACGTGACTTCTGCCCCCGGCGTCAGCAGCTCTCCTCAGGTCAGCACACCGGCTGCTGTTTCTCCGGCTGTCTCCGCAGCACCCGGCACAAGCTCTGCCCCGGCGGTCAGCCCCACGGTCACTGCCGCGCCGAGACCGACGGCTACGCCCCGGCCGACAACAACACCTGCCTCTAC
>CAKTGW010000014.1 GCA_934561725.1 uncultured Oscillospiraceae bacterium | reverse complement strand
CGGTAATGACACCCAACTGCAGATGACGGGCAAGAGCACGCTTGCTCGGGAGCTTTTCTCCGGCACGGAGACGCCCGCTGCTGATATCGGCTTTGATGAACCGATAGAGCTGCGTGTACAGAGGTCCTCTGGCTTCGTCAAAGGTATAGGTTAACATAATATCACCAACTGGTATTATAAAATAAATATCATATGGTTCTTTTAATAGATCCAGCTGTATTGTAAACTGACGACAACCAAATTGCAAGGGAGTTTTTGAAAATGAAACACAACCAGATACTTAAGCTCACACTGGCGGCCATGTTTGCTGCTCTGTGCTGTGTGGCCACTATGATGATCCAGGTACCTTCCCCCATGAACGGCTATGTAAACCTGGGCGACTGCTTTGTACTGCTGTCCGGCTTCCTGCTGGGACCCGTGTGGGGTACCGCTGCTGCGGGCATTGGCTCCATGATGGCCGATATCCTTACCAGCTATGCACACTATGCCCCCGGCACACTGGTCATCAAGGGCGCATGTGCACTGGTCGCGTGCCTGATCTATACGGCGGGCAAGAAGAGCACGCTCTCTGCCATTCTGGGCGGCTTTGCGGCCGAAGTCGTGATGGTTGCGGGATATTTTGCTTACGCAGGCCTGCTGCTGGGCAAGGGACTGGGCGCCGCAGCGAGCATTCCGGGCAACATTGTGCAGGGCGTATTTGGCCTGATCGCCGGTGTGATCCTGCTGAAGGTCGCTGAAAAGAGCGTCCCCATGTTTAAAAAGCAGACGGTCTGACGATCGGATGCGAAACAAAACCGGACAGCGAAAGCTGTCCGGTTTCTCAGTCTATAATGATCGCCGCAGCGCGGACGGGAGCACCGTCCGCGTTTTTGTATTTTAAAGGAAGAGCGGAAAATTGAAAACGGCGGCCGATCAGCCGGTCAAGATGACAAAGATTTTCAACGATCAGCGTTTGACGGGATAGAAGGATCCGGTGCCGGGGCAGCTCGGTGCTGTCAATGGGATCGATACCCATGGTATCCACACCCAACGCTTTTTTGTGCCCGGCCGCCCAACGGCAGAGCTCTTCACTGACGACCGGATAGGGGCCATAGCATTCTGCCGTACCCCAATATTGATCCCAGCCTGTACAGAAGAGGAGAAAGTCAGCCTGCACGGCCGGAGCACCAGCCGCCAGAAGGCGCTTCAGAGAGATTTCTGACCCGGCGGGCAGATCACGGCAGTCCAGGACAAAGCCCCGGCCGAAGAAATGATGGATGGGCATTGTATCCAGGCAGCCTCCATCGGGCAGAATATGGGCAGGTGCGTCCATATGGGTCCCTGTATGACCGTACAGGCAGAGCTGTGTTTCCCGGTAGCCATCGCGGCAAATAGTGCGGACCGGAGACAGCTGCGGCTGTGCGGAGCCGGGAAATACGGGCATGTCCTCGCAGATGGTGTGGCTCAGATCAATCATATTCACAGGGCATCCTCCCAAATCAGCCGTGGCTGAGCGATACATATTTTGCTTGTGTACTGGCATAAGTATAGTCGCATATGGAGTGTGCGGTCAAGAAGTTATTCATACCGCGCGGAAACTGCAAATGAAGCAGCAAAGGAGGAATTGCATGAAGAAGCTGTGCTGCCGTCTGCTCTGCGCCATCCTGGCCATGATCTATGCCAGTGCCTGCTTGGGGGCAGTCAGCCGGCTTGATACCGGAACAGCCCTGCGCGGGCAGCTGAAATGCCGGAACCCGGTAAAGGAGACATGGGTCCACACGGAGCTCAGAGGAAAGACCACACAGGAAGATGCCCCGGCCGAACCGGATGTATCTGCTTATGATGCATCGCTGATCGCCAGGACTCTGTATGGAGAGTGCCGGGGCTGTTCGCAGATGGAGCAGGCAGCTGTTGCCTGGTGCATTTTAAACCGGGCGGACGATACCGCTCAGAGTGTAGAGCAGATCGTCTCCAGCCCCGGGCAGTTTATGGGTTATTCTCCCGCCAATCCGGTGGAGGATGCGCTCTATGCGCTGGCCGAGGACGTGCTGCGCCGCCATGCGTTGGAAAAGCAGGGACAGCAGGATGTAGGCAGGGTGCTTCCAAAGGAGTACAGATGGTTTTCGGGGGATGGAAGGCATAATTATTTCAGAGACAGCTACTCGGGCGGAACAATATGGGACTGGCAGCTGCCGGATCCGTATTTTGAGGCGTAAAGGGCCGTTGAACGTGCGCTGTTCGATGTGCGTATGGTGAGGACCGTAGTCAGTGTATCGCCCAGCTGTGTAAGTACGGCAGCAAGCAGAGCCAGCTCCTCATCATCCGGGATCCGGGCGGCGATCAGGTCGCCCAGTGCGCTGATCGCTAAGGGAAGCGAGTACTCCTGCATGGCATCACCCCTATTCAGCCTATGCGCTGTTTGACTGCGGCGTGAAGGCAATAGATATTCTGCCGTCCGGAAATGCAGCTTTGCATCCGGGCGGCAAATCTTTTTGATGGCTTTCCCGGTTGCGACTGATTTCACAGGGGCGGGCGTTTATAATTTGTCCATGGAAATCATCTATGTTGACAGCCTGTTTCTGCTGAATTTTATCATTGACTATCTGCTGCTGGTCCTGACCTTTCGGCTGTGCGGCCTGGTGATCCGGCGCATGCGCTGCGTGCTGGGGGCACTGCTGGGGGGGACATGGGCTGTGCTGTGCTTTCTGCCGGGGCTGGAATTTCTTGCCGCACCGGCGTGTAAGGCGGCTCTGTGGGGCTGGATATCGCTTGCTGCGTTTGGCGGAGAAGTGCATCTTCTGAAATGTGCACTGAGCTTTCTCACAATTTCCGCCGTGTTTGGCGGCGGCGTATGGGCAGCCTCCATGCTGGTGGGCGGCGGCAGCGGTATGGCCGGGGCAGTGCAGCTGAGTTTTCCCATGCTTGTCTTTTCCTTTGCCGTGTGCTATGTGTTCCTGTCCTTGACCTGGTCGCAGCGCCTGCGGGGGCAGGCGGGGAAGATCTCTGCGGTCCGTCTTGTGCTTCGGGACAGGAGTGTGGAGCTGAATGCGCTGCGCGATACGGGCAATACGCTGCGGGAGCAGCTCAGCGGACGGAGAGTGATGGCAGTCGGTATAGGAGATGTGGCATCGCTTTTTACGCTGGAGGAAGCAGAGGCCCTACGAGAAAACGACGGTGCCCAGGCCCTTCTGAGACTAAACGGATTGGCCGGGGAGCTGCATTTCCGCCCGGTCGTGTACAGTGCCCTCGGCGTGTCCGGCGCTTTGATCCCGGCTTTTATCCCGGAACAGCTGTGGATAGACGGCAGACAGAGCGGCGACTATGTAGTGGCGGTTTCGCCGGTGCCGGTGGGCAATACGCAATTTCACGCAGTTATTTAAAATATGTACATAGATGGAGGTATGGATATGAAAAGCATGAGTTGTTTACATGGTTTACGCCTGTGGCGGCTGCATCTGGCTCTTCGCGCCCGGCGCTGTGTGTCCAGGCTGGGATTCGGGCCGGATCCTCTGCTGTATATCGGCGGGAGCGATAATTTGCCGGCACCGCTGAGCAGAGAGGACGAGGAGCGTACGATCGCAGCTCTGGACAAGGGGGATGAAGCTGCAAAGCAGAGGCTGATCGAGCACAATCTGCGCCTGGTGGTCTATATCGCCCGCAGATTTGAAAATACGGGGATCAATCTGGAAGATCTGATCTCTATAGGCGCGATCGGTCTGATCAAGGCAATCGATACCTTCAAGCCCGCCCGGAACATCAAGCTGGCGACCTATGCCTCCCGGTGCATAGAAAATGAGATCCTTATGCATCTGCGCAAGGTCAGCGCTCAGCGGGCCGAGGTCTCATTTGACGAGCCGCTGAATACGGATTGGGATGGGAACGAGCTTCTGCTTTCGGATATTCTGGGAACCGAGGAGGATGAAGTCTACCGGCCGTTGGAGGACGATGTGGATAAGCACCTGCTCATGGATGCGGTGGGGCGGCTCAATGAGCGGGAGCGCTCGATCATTCTGATGCGTTTCGGACTGTGCGGCTATGCCGAGTATACACAGAAGCAGGTAGCGGATATTCTGGGCATTTCGCAGTCCTATATCAGCCGGCTGGAAAAACGGATCATTCACCGCCTGCGGCGGGATCTTGCCCGGCATTTTCTTACATAACACACAGGACTAATTTACATAATATATATTATGTAAATTATGTTGTTATGAGATTTTAGAAGATACCCGATGGAGCGATGGCAGCAATTGATAACAGTACCAGTTGTCCGATAAAATTGCCAGTTATGTAGATTTCTCAAATTAATAATTGCGAGTTATACATAAATTTACACCACTTATGTCTCCTGTATTGCAATTCGATCGTTAATTTATATAATTAATTTCAAGATCGTTGCGCGATGATTGTGTATTTTGAATTATGACAGGAGGAAAAGATGAAAACTCGCAGATTTTTAAGTGCCGTTTTGGCTGCCGTTATGATACTGGGCTTGCTTTCCGCCTGTAGCGGAAACGCTGAAAAGCCGACCGGATCTCTTGCACCTGAATCCACTGCCCCCAGTCCGGAGCACCAGAATGCTCTTATCCCCTATGATACAGTCGGAACAGATATAAATCTGGAGCAGAAGTATAAGTTTGATACGGTTTACATCAGGGAAGGCGTTGAGGATATGCTGTTCTTTGATGTGAATATGCCTGATCCCAAGTCTCCTGATGTGGATACATACAGCTACTATCCCAATGCCATTTACCAGTATGATCTGGATGACGTGCTCCGAGATATAGACGGAACCGTCATGATTAGTCTGGACGAAGTGCAGAAAATTTTTGGCCCCGGCACGAAATATGAGGAGAACGATGGAAGCTATACTTTCTATTACAAGTATAACGCCTATGTGTTCCACTCTATTGACAATAATCCTGTATGGACTGAGGAGATCACGGATACCAACGAGGTCACTATCTCCGGCATCAAGGAAGGCGCGGCCTCTGTGACAGTGGACGGCAGCACGGTTGAATTGTCTGCAGCCTTTGCCGCAGTTGATGGAAAGCTCTATGTTCCCTTTGTTGAGTTCGCTGAAAAGGCCATGGGGCTCCATAAGCTTGAGGAGGACGGATACGTCGCGCTGTATAAGTCTGCCGAGCCCGTTGGAGAGACCTTTGCCCCGGAGCGTCTGGCTCAGATCGAAAGATGCGCAGAGGATACGGAATACAAGATGACCGGCAATCGCTGGTTCCTCATTTATCTTGAGGACATTAATAAGCTGCACCCTTATCAGCTGTACATTCCCAGCGGTTATGATGGGACGGCCGCTAAGCTGTCTCTCATGCTCCACGGAGGTACCGGAAATGAAAATGCAGCCCTGGTCCGGGGATTTGAGGGCGCCGGACTGAAGGTAGAACCCTATGCTGACGAATATAACTATATGCTGCTTCTGCCCAATGCCATTGGCAGCACGTGGTGGGGATGCAATGATGAGCTGATGCGGAAAAACGGCGTCGTCACAGATCCTGTTGAACTGGCTGAACTTGAAGCAGCGGAAAAAGCGGTTTATCTCTGCATGGGGGACGCTATGAGCCGGTATAATATTGATGCGGAAAAACTGTTTATTACCGGCAACTCCATGGGTTCCACAGGTACGATTTATCTGGCACAGGAGCCGAAAAAGTTTGCAGAATTTGAAGATATTCAGTTTAAAGCTGCTGCGCCCACATCCGGACATGCTGTGAGCGACCGTGTACTGGTTCCGACTCTGTATGTTTGGGGAGATCAGGATGATCTTGCAACAAAGCTGGAACAGTACGGCATCCGATCTGAGGATTATGCGGAGAGAAGCACTGCTATCGTTATTGAATACGGCCACCACAGTTGGTCCTATGAGTCGCATATGGAAGCAATCTTTACCTTCTTTGATTCCGTGCTTGACGGTACATGGCTGCAGGATGGCGCCGTTACTGAGGCAGCCTTCACTGCCGGCTCCAATATTGCCAAGACAAATTCCGGCGATGTGGAGATGGCTCATGCGGCTATCGATACCGGAGATGGCGTAGTTAAGGTTGCGGTCAGTGACCTGGAACAGCTGTTCGACAACTTCCAGTCCTATCGGGTACTTATGAATGATGTAATTGGCCTGAACTGGTATGGACCTCAGAGAAATCCGGATATCAATGGCGGTAAGGGAGTAAGTATTGAGACGCATGCCATGACTCTGAGGTACGGCAATCAGACAGTAAATATCAAGGTTGCGGCTGAGGATCCCGATGAAGCGGTTTATAACGCTGAGCATAAGCTTGATACCCGCGGCACCATTACAGGCGTTGAAGTTACTGCGGAAGGTGATGGAATTACTGCTGTTCGCCGTGAGCATTATGGCAGCGGCGATGGTACCGGCTTTATCCGTTATGCCGACTTTACCACCGGAGAGCTGTCCTCTCCCGTTACTGTGATCGATGATGAGGTATATGTGCCGGTCTATGAGATCATGGATGCGCTTGGAATGAAAATTGCAGAATAATAACAGATGTTTCCATTAATGAATATCCAGCCTCTTCCGGAGGCTGGATATTTTTTGCCGGAAATTCATGTTTGAGAGAAGCTGCCGGAGATTCTTGGCGTAAAGCTTGACGAATATGCGGAAAAGAGATAAAATAAACCCATCTGCATCGGCGGAGGGCGCACATTTATGACTTCTTTCTGCCGCAGAGGAACACTCAAAAGAGAAAGGTTGTAGCACCATGGGCTTTATTCCAACGATTACCTGCCGCAAATGCCGCCGGCAGTATTCCGGACTGCTCAAGAAGTGCCCTTACTGCGGCGCACGCCGCCAGGCAGTATCTTCCCGTCCGGCCGCTACGACTGACAGCGTACAGAAGGGTACGGCGGCCTCGGCCCGTGCCGCATCCAACAATGTCTGGCAGCTGGCCTTCGGCCTGATCCTGCTGGCTGTTGTTATGCTGTCCGTCATTGTTTTGATCACCACCAGTCTGAACAGCCGCGAGGCGCAGAAGGATCCGAATACACCGGATAATCTGGTGTCTCCGCCGCCTATCTCTGCGGCACTTCCGGATGCATCGCCGTCGCCCAGTCCGTCTCCCAGCCCCACACCGGCAGTGCAGCCTACATCGTTGTCCGTATTTTATAATACCTCACCGATCGACAGCGGCTTTACTCACATCGTGGGTCAGACGCTTCAGCTGTCTGCAACGGTGTATCCCATTGATCTTGTGGCGGATGTCCAGTGGCGTAGCACGGATGAGACCGTGTTTACTGTGGATCAGACCGGATTGGTCACAGGCGTAGGCTCAGGCAAGGCCACGCTGATCGTGTCCTGCGGGGAACTGCAAAAGGAGATCCCTGTTATTATCAAGGAGAGCTGGTAAGCACAGTCAGCTGCGAGGAGAGACCGCATAAGCGGTCTCTCTTGCTGTCAGATATAAAGAGGAGTGAAGAGAGTGAAGGAGAAAAAATTCAGCCTGTGGACGCTGTTCAGCTCAACCTTTCTGCTGAGCGCGTTTACATTCGGCGGCGGCTACGTTATCGTACCGCTGATGAAGAAAAAATTTGCCGATGAGCTTGGCTGGCTCAGTGAGGATGAAACGCTTGAACTGGTGGCTATCGGCCAGTCGTCACCCGGCGCGATCGCTATTAATGCGGCGGTGCTGCTGGGCTGGCGCTGCGGCGGCTTCCCCGGCGCTCTGGTCGGCGCTTTGGGTACGGCTATTCCGCCGCTGATCATCCTGTCTGTCATGTATGTGATCTACGATTTTGTACGTGCCAATGTCTATGCGGCCGCTCTGCTGCGCGGCATGCAGTCCGGCATTGCAGCGGTGATCATCGATGCGGTCTGGAGCATGGCCAAGGGCTATTTCAAGAGTCCGATTAAGATACCCAGCATCGTGGTCATGGCCTGTGCATTCTGCGCCACCTGGTTTTTCAACATCAATGTGGCATACATTATTATCGTGGCGGGTGCAGCCGGAGCCATTGCTGCCATGCTCACAAAGAAAAAGGAGGGCACACTGTGATCTATCTGAAGCTGTTTGCTGCTTTCCTGTATATCGGCGTGTTTACTATCGGCGGCGGCTATGCCTCTCTGCCTTTGATCGAGGAGCAGATCGTCCATCTCAACGGCTGGCTGAACGGCTCGGAATTTACTGATCTGATCACCATTTCCCAGATTACGCCCGGCCCGATCGCCATCAATGCGGCAACCTTTGTGGGAACCAAGGTAGCCGGGTTCCCCGGTGCACTGGCCGCAACTGCCGGCTTTATGGTTCCGCCCTTCCTGGTTGTCAGTCTGTTCTTCTATCTGTATAAGAAATATCGCCAGATGACGCTGATGCAGGGCGTTATGAGCGGACTGCGTCCCGCTGTTGTGGCACTGATCGCCGCGGCCGGACTCAGCATTCTGATCACGGCTTTCTGGGGCGAGGGTGTGGCGATCGCTCTGAGCAATATCAATTGGCTCTCGGTCGTGCTCACAGCGCTTGCGCTTGTGGCGCTGACCAAGTTCAAGGTGGACCAGATCCTGGTCATCTTCGGCTGCGGCATCGTCTTTGTGATTGCAGAGTTTATTAAAAATAAACTCTAAAAAAGTAAAAAAAGTATTGACAAGGGATGTTCTTTCGTGTAGAATATCCCTTGCTGATACGGAAGCGCAAATTTGATATGGACGATTGGCGCAGCTGGTAGCGCATCCGCTTGACGTGCGGGAGGTCACAAGTTCGAGTCTTGTATCGTCCACCAAAACTGATACGGTAATTGATACAATGTGTCGATTACCGTATCGTTTTATTTTGCCACGAAAAGCCTTGTAAACCGGCACTTTCCGCAAAACAGCGGGTGCATTTGGTATTCCTGCGGCACGGCAAAAAGCCCGATGTGGCCGGTTTTGTGGCCCGTTGTGCGGCCTGACGCAGATAGCCGGAATAAACCGTTTCAAAAAAAGACTACCGTTTCACATAGAGGAAAGCCCGTGATGAGGACCGCCTGATCCCCGTCACGGGCATTTTTGCGTTCTGCCGTCATAGCGTTTCTTCAACCTCGGTCCCGTTTTTGAAGCGGAATACCAGCCGCTTGTCCTCGTAAACTGTCACCCTGTCGATCAGGTTGAGCCAGAAGCGATCCGTGTATTCCAGCGGCAGCGAGGTGTCGATGGCCTTTATCTCAAACATGAAGCACTCCAGCACATCGGCCTGAAAGCTCCGTGTAATTCTCAATTTCTGCAGTTCATCAAGGCGATCCTGCGCCGTATGGAAACGCTCGACCAGCGCATCGTATTTTCTGTTGTACTCATCCTGCGGAATGGCGGTGGTGGAGTTCTCGGCAATCAGCCGTCTGGTCAGTTCCGAAACGACCTCGATCTCATCATTGAGCGTGGCGCACTCTGCATC